>VGDN01000137.1 GCA_016869695.1 Alphaproteobacteria bacterium | reverse complement strand
TTGAGTTTTTCATCTTGGCATTTCGCGATTTCTTGAGTGATTAAGTCGAGGACTTCTTTGTTTTGCGAGCGCTGCGCTTCGCCTAGAACGGTGTAACCACCTGAAGCTTTATGTTCAGGATTAGCGCCGTGTTTGAGTAAAAGTTTTGTGATTTCGAGATTACCGTTACTGGCAGCGGCCATCAAAAGTGATGCGCCGAATGAATCTAGGCTGTTGGCGTTTGCGCCGCGATCGAGCAGATATTCTAGGAGCCCAGTTTGTCCTTTAAGCACGAGCTGTAGTAATCTTGAGTCGGAGATGTCTTCATGCAGGCTCTGGCTGTGATCGACCAAAGTGTGGAGGAGTTTTTTATTCCGTTCTTGCCCATCAAGGTAATACCGATCCAGAGCCATGTCTAAAGGCGTTAAACCTTGATGATTTCTGAGGTGAGGATTGGCACCTCGCTCGAGTAGTAACCTAGTTAGTTCGGGATCTCCCGCCAAAACAACGCGATGCAAAAGACTGTCGCCGTTGTAGCTAAGATCAATATTAGCGCCGTGTTCGATTAAGATTTTAGCGTTGGCGGAGTTTTCTAAAACTACTTGGCGCATCAGAAGCGCTGTGCCGTCTGGGTCTTGAGTGTTTGGATCGGCTCCGGCTTGCAGCATCAGTTCCAAGAGTTCGGGATCTAGTTTTGTTTCGTGATATTGTATGAGGTAATCTAGAGCTGTGAAGTTTTGGTTATCTTTTGGGGATGCGTCGGCTTTATTTCTAAGAAGGATTTTTGCTAGTTCGATATTACCGTGAAATGCCGCCATAATCAGAATCGTCACTCCTTCGTGATTGGTTACGTTCACCTCTGCTTTATTTTGAATGAGAAATTCGGCGATTTCGTTATGACCTTCTACTGCCGCTAAAAATAAAGCAGAGATACCAGCACTGCTTTTAAGATTTGGATTCGCGCCTTTTTTTATGAGGGATTTTGCGACATCGATATTTCCACGAAAAGATGTCTTCATTAAAGCTGACCAACCGCTGATATCTTGAAGATCTACATTGGCATTATTTCTGATAAGGATTTCTGCGGATTTGGTTTCGTTTAAATGGCATGCAAGGATCAAAGGTGAGACATTTTCACCGTCCCGGAGATCGATATCCGCATTTTTCTCAAGCATGAGCTCGAGGAGAGTTTCGTAGTTTGGGTGTCCAACCTGGTGTAGTAACGATCTTCCAATGGCATATCTGGAATCGGGATTAGCACCACTTTCTAGTAAAGATCTCAACGAATCAAAATCGCCTTTATGCAGGAGTTTGAATGCATAACTTATAAATCTTTCTTCTAGAACTTTATCTAAAGTTTTTGAGTCGTAACTGGGGGGAGGTGGAGGAAGAAGATCGTCGCGCAAGTGGTTAGCACTCTCAAATTCCGCCGCTGCTTTTAAAACTTTTTCGAGATAGGCTTGCAACTTTTGAGATGAAAAATCTTCTTCCTGACGACCAAAGACTGGAGGAGAAAAAGTTTTTAACCGATCCTTGCTGCCTCGAAGATAACCATGTTTTTTTGCTACAATGAGAATCGCTTCACCAGAAGCGGCGATGGCCTCGGAGATGCTGTAATCTTTGTTCTCGATTATTCCTTTGAGGCGTAGACCAAGAGAGGAGGTTGTGCCGATATCCTGATCCCCGTGCAAAAACAAAGCCTGACCATCTCGCAAGGATTGTTGTAACTTATCGTAGTAAGGAGTTGAGGTTTGATGCCGCGCGGCGAGAATCAGGCATGTTAAAACCCTTGGCGCTCTAAGCTAGCCAGAAATATCGAGATTAAAATGTCATCTTGAACGAAGTGAAGGATCTCGTGAAGTAAGCGCTCAAACTGATGAGATCCTTCACTTCGTGAAGGATGACAAGTTTAAGAGGATTACCACTTCAGAACTACTGATCCCCAAGTGAGTCCACCGCCTAAAGCTTCTAAAACAACAACATCCCCTTTTTTGATCTTGCCATTCGAGTTTGCGTGATCCAAGGCTAGCGGGATTGAGGCGGCTGAGGTGTTGGCGTGGTTTTGTACGGTGATGATAACTTTTTCTTCCGGCATCTCGAGACGAGTGGCGACGGCGTTTAGGATGCGAAGATTGGCTTGATGAGGAACGAGAAGATCGATATCTTTCGTAGTTAATCCGGCCTTGTTTAGCGTGGATAGAACCGACTTCACCATCTTCTCAACAGCATGTTTAAAAACTTCTTTTCCAGACATCTCGATCGTGCCAGTTTTTTGGTTTGAAGATGCACCGCCGCTGGTTTTGAGGATGTCGTTTAGAGTTCCATCCGAATGCAAGCTGCTGGCGATGATGCCGCGATCTTTTTCTTGCGTAGCTTGTAAAACAACAGCGCCAGCGCCGTCGCCAAAGAGTATGCAGGTGTTGCGATCTTTCCAATCAACTATGCTTGAAAGCTTGTCGGCGCCGATGACGAGGGCGTTTTTTACTTGGCCTGATTTGATGAAGTTATCAGCGGTTACGACAGCGTAAACGAAACCAGAGCAAACTGCTTGGATATCAAAAGCAAAAGCTGACTTCGCGCCGAGTTTGGCTTGAACGGTTGTTGCGGTTGCTGGGAAGGTGAGGTCGGGAGTTGTGGTGGCAACGATGATCATCTCGATTTCTTCGGCTTTGAGTCCAGATTTTTCGAGAGCTTTCTTGGCCGCTGTGGTGGCGAGATCGGAAGTTAGTTCATTTTCTGCTGCAACGTGGCGTCGGTTGATTCCTGTGCGTTCGACAATCCATTCGTTTGAAGTCTCAACAGTTTTTTCGAGATCGGTGTTAGTAACGATTCTTTGCGGTAGGTATGAGCCGGTGGCGATGATTCTACTTTGCATGTGAGGCTAGTTCCTGCGTGATTTGCTCGTTGATTTTATTTTCAACCAAAGAGACTGCGACCTTGATCGAGTTGGCGAATGCCAAGGCATCAGCGCTACCATGACTTTTAACGACCACGCCATTCAAGCCAACGAGTAGTGCACCGTTATGTAGGCGTGGATCGATCGATTTGATGGATTTAGAGAGAGAAACGCTGGCTAAGAGGTAGCCGATTTTGGAGATGATTGAGTGGCTGAAGCCTTCTTTAACTAAGCCAGAAACCATCTTGGCCATGCCTTCGATGGCCTTAAGAGCGATGTTGCCGGTGAAACCGTCAGTGACGACTACGTCAACCGTGCCGGCGGCGATGTCGTTGCCTTCGACATAACCATAAAACTGATCTTTTAGCCTGCTGTTTTTGAGGAGTTCGG
>VGDN01000136.1 GCA_016869695.1 Alphaproteobacteria bacterium | reverse complement strand
GAAAAAGTGCGTCGTAGTTTTTACGCCGGCTGTGTTGGCTATTTCGCCAGCAATGGCGGGATGGAAACCTGCATCACTCTGCGCTCTGCCTTAATCAAAGATGGTAAGATTCACCTGCAAACTGGCGCCGGCGTGGTCTTTGACTCCGATCCCAAATCCGAATATCAAGAATGTCTAAACAAGGCGCAGGTACTGATGTCGATATGAAACATGACTTACGCAAAACCTACCTTTTGCTTTGGAATTTTTGCCGTTTTTGTCTGCTGCGGTGCGCACGTATGTTTCAATACGCTTACGCTCCTTTTGTTTTGCGCTGCTGCGCAGACGCGGGCGCTTCTCGCAGCCGAACAACGGCAAAAATTCCTGAGCGGTTTTGTGTAAGTCCTGTAAAATTCATTACATTTGAAGGCATCGAAGGATGCGGGAAATCAACACAGGCAAAGAAGCTTCACGAATTCCTTACCAATTCCATACTCACTCGCGAGCCAGGTGGGACACCAGCTGGTGAGGCAATCAGAAAAATTTTAATCGACGAAAATATTGCTAAGCTCGAAGCAAAAACAGAGCTGTTTTTAAATTTTGCGGCGCGGCTTGAACATGTGGAGAAGCTAATAAAGCCAGCACTTGCGGCGGGTCGCGTGGTTATCTCAGATCGATTTTTTGACTCTAGTTATGCTTACCAAGGATCAGCTTTTGGGCTAGATGGCGCGCTGATTGATGAGGTGCGTAAAATGACCATTGGCAGTTTTTCTCCCGACATAACTTTTTTAATTGATCTGCCTGTAGATACTGCATTTGCAAGGATTGGTAACCGTACTGAAAATAATCGTTACGAAAAATTAGGGCGTGATTTTCACCAAAGAGTGCGGGACGGATTTTTGCATTTGGCAAAAAATAATCCGCGGATCAGAGTTGTTGATGGCGCGAGGTCGCCGGAAAGAATCTTCCAAGAAATCCTAACTTTAATTCCAAAATCATGACCAAAAGAAACAAAATCGCCCTAGTTGGCGCGGGCAATATTGGCGGCACCTTAGCACATCTTGCTGGTTTAAAAAATTTAGGAGATGTCGTTGTTTTGGATGTGGCGGAAGGAGTGGCGAAGGGCAAGGGGCTTGATATTGCTCAATCTTCCGTTGTTGAAAATTTCGACGCTAATTTTTCTGGCACTAGCAACTATGCTGACATCGCGGGCGCAGATGTGGTGATTGTCACCGCTGGTATCGCGCGCAAGCCAGGCATGAGTCGCGATGATTTGATGGCGACCAATACTTCGATCATTAAAGCAGTTGCGGAGGGTGTTAAAGCTCATGCACCAAATGCTTTTGTTATCGTCATCACTAACCCCCTCGACGCGATGGTTTATGTGATGCAAAAAGTTTCTGGCCTACCGGCAAATAAAGTGGTGGGAATGGCTGGTGTGCTTGATTCGGCGCGTATGTCACTTTTTCTTGCGCAAGAATTCGGCGTGTCAGTTGCGGATGTAAATGCCTGTGTTTTGGGTGGTCATGGCGACACCATGGTGCCATTAATCCGCTACTCCTCAGTCGCAGGTATTCCAGTGCCTGACTTGATTGCGATGGGCTGGACAACAAAAGAAAGAATCGAGGCGATCGTGCAACGTACACGTGATGGTGGTGCAGAAATTGTAAAATTGCTTGGCACCGGATCAGCCTTCTACGCTCCTGCTACTTCAGCAATCGCGATGGCTGAGAGCTATTTGTTCGATCGCAGAAGAGTCCTGCCAGTTGCTGCTAGTTTAAATGGCGAATATGGTGTGAATGATCTCTACATCGGCGTGCCCGCCATCATCGGCAAAAATGGTGTCGAGAAAATTGTTGAGATCAAACTAAGTGCAGAAGAGCTCGCGATGTTCAATCATTCGGTTGAGGCGGTGCGCAAGCTGATCTCCGAAATAAAACTTTAGGTTTAGTGCTCATGATTCAGCGCTATTCTGGGCACTGGGCACTAATCAAGTGACTGTCCTAATCTTCCTAATCCCGATTACTCTAAGCGTGGCGCTTCTTGGTTTGGCCGCCTTCATGTGGAGCTTGAAGAGCAAGCAATATGAAGATTTAGATGGGGCGGCGAATCGCATTTTGTTTGAAGATGAAAAACTCTAACCTCTGGCTCAACATTGATAAGCCAGTAGGAATTTCCTCAGCTCACGCAGTTGCAATCGTCAAAAGAATCACTGGTGCAAAAAAGGTTGGACATGGTGGAACCCTCGATCCATTTGCATCCGGCCTGCTTCCCATTGCCCTAAACAAAGCGACCAAGACTTCAGAAAAATTGATAGCGGGGCGCAAGAAATATTTTTTCCGCATTACTTTTGGCGAATTTCGCGACACTGACGACATCGAGGGAAGGTGTGTGGAATATAGCGAGGCAAGGCCTAGTACCTCAGAAATAATCTCCGCCCTTCCAAGTTTTATTGGCAAAATTTTGCAAACTCCGTCACGCTTTTCAGCAATCAAAATCAAAGGCCAAAGGGCTTATGACCTGGCGCGCCAGGATGTCGAATTTGTTATGCCTACGCGCGAAGTAGAAATTTTTTCACTTAAGTTGATCAACAATAATCCAAACTTTGCTGAGCTGGAAGTCGAATGTGGCAAAGGGACTTACATACGCTCGCTAGTGCGCGACCTTTGCAAGAAGATTGGTGTATGTGGTTATGTCTCCAAACTAACTCGCCTGCGAGTCGGAGATTTCTTTTACGAAAAAAGAATTTCTCTTGACGCGCTAAAACTGACCAATATTTACGCGCCCCGTTTTTTTTCTGGAGATGTTCTACTGCTCTTGTTCGCAGGATGTTCTCAAGTGGTCGACTAAACTATAAAAACAACAAATGTCCCTTCTAAAAAAATCGAAAAAGGAAGTTATTGCTGAATTTGCTCAAGACAAAAAAGACAGCGGTTCAGTTGAGGTGCAATGCGCCATTTTAACTAAGCAAATTGACAATCTTACCGAACACCTTACATCTCACAAAAAAGACCATTCTTCTCGTCGTGGTCTACTAATTTTGGTTGGCAAAAGAAGAAGATTACTTGATTACCTAAAAGCTTCAGACTCTAAGCGTTACGAAGGCCTCATCAAAAAGCTGAATATCAGAAAATAAGCTAAGACACCTGTCTGTTTTGCGCTAAATTTTTGCTAGATTTCACTTACTCCCTACCTCTCTCTAACAACTTAACAATCGAACATGTTCAACATCGTCAAAAAAGAAATTAACTGGAACGGAAAAATTCTCTCTCTCGAAACAGGTAAAATCGCCCGCCAAGCTAGCGGCT
>VGDN01000135.1 GCA_016869695.1 Alphaproteobacteria bacterium | reverse complement strand
CTGTGGCGTAGAATAACATTGATTTAATCTTACCATGATTATCGGTAGTTTTAATCTTTTTCAAATCTTGTTTAAAATTTTCTATCGCAATTTCGAGGAGTTTTAATTTATCATCTTTGGCAATGGTAGCGGTAGTGTTTTTAGCATTTGCTGGAATGGTAACCGCATTAGTATTGGGAATGGCAGTAGTAATTTTAGGCGTGGTGGTGGTTGATCTTTCTGCCAGAGCTTTTTTTAACTCATTGATCAAATCTTGTTGTTTTGACATATTAAATATATTTTTGGTTGTTTTGACATATTAAATATATTATTTTCAACTAAATCACAACTCCCCAACCTTAAACTCACTATAACCCTCAAAATAATAACTCGCATCAATACCCTTCATGAATATCTCGCGATCATTGATTTTGTTGGTTAGAGCTTGTTTAAGGAGGTGTTTTATTTCGATATCTTTAATCACGCTTCGTTCCATCGCCATTAGATAATCTTCCTTATTAACCTCATTCCAATCAATCACTTGTTTGATTTCTTTTTTTAGAATCAAGTCAGTTTCAAAAAGTTGCTTAGCTTTTCGCTTGCTGATTTTTTCTTCAGCTTTGTTCAACTCAACCTGATTTGTGAATTTAACTTATTTGATAAAGGCATTATTATTCTTAGTCACAATATTAATCAAATCATTCACTTTGATTTGATATGAATGCAAACAAAGTTTCCCCTTATTAATATCTCTCCTAATCACCGCTTTTCCACCATATTTCACGTCATTGATAATCGGGTGGCCGATTTCTTTGCAATGAACGCGGAGTTGGTGGGTACGACCGGTGATAGGGCTTAGTTCTAAGAGGCTATGATCAGAAAAACTTTCTAACAACTTATATTTCGTCACCGCCTCTTTTCCTAATTCATAATCTGGCAACACTTTTTCATTCTTTCCAAGAAGTTTCTTACGCAGTGGAATAGATATTATTCCCTCGCTTCTTCTTGGCAGTCCAGCAACCAAAGCTAAATATGTTTTTTGAATCGTTTTATTACGAAATCCGTCGGTCAAAAGCTCCGCCGCTTTATTATTTTTAGCGATCAATAATACACCACTAGTATCCTTATCCAAACGATGAACTAGCTGCCATTTTTTCTCACGTACAAAGTCATCCACCGAAATATCTATCCCACTGCCACCTTGTGTTGCAAGGCCTGACGGCTTATCGATTGCTACCATATCCTCATCTTCATATATTATCCGAGATAAGAATTTTTCCATTTTAGTTTTGGATATTGTGCGTTCTTTTTTTGTACGCTTATTAATATCAGCGAATATCTCAATATTATCCCCATCCGCAACCTTATATGATGCATCAACTTTATTTCCATTCACCCTCACCTGTTTCTCACGAATGAGTTTCTGCGCTAAGCCAAATGATATATCATATTTTTTACAGAGATATTTATCTAAGCGAGACATTTAGCCAAATAAAACCCGAAGAAAATTGCGAGTAGTGAAAGCACTACTGACGCTACTGCGTAAGTAAATGCCTGCGAATAATTTCCAGCGGTAAAAAGACGAAAGAAGTCCAAAGAAAAAGCGGAGAAAGTTGTGAATCCGCCAAAAAATCCAACGAATAAAAAGTTTTTAAATCGCGGATCGATTGCGTCGAAATGCTTTACGACGAAAAAATAAGCGACGCCGGCGAGTAAGGAACCAAGCACGTTTACGCTAAAAGTTGCAAGCGGAAATTTTCCGGCCGTAAGAAAAAGACTAAACAAGTAACGTGTCACCGAACCAGCCGCACCACCGATGGCGATTAAAAAGATATTCATACAACAACAATATTCACCAACTTATCCGACACAATGATTACCTTTTTAATCTCCTTACCTTCGATAAATTTTTTGACGTTTTCATTGGCGAAGGCTGCGGATTCTAGCGCCTCTTTACTCGATCCCTTCGGCATGGAAATCACCGCACGCAGCTTGCCACTCACTTGTACCGCAACACCAACTTCGTCGTCAGCAATCAAAGTCGGATCAAATTCAGGGAATTTTTGATTCACTGCCAAACCAGCAAATCCAAGCTCTGCCCACATTTCTTCTGCCAAATGCGGCATTATTGGCGAGATCAAAATGATTAAATTTTTGAGAGCGAATTGAGGAATATTTTCTGATTTTTCCAACGCGTTTGAAAACTCGCGGATCTTTGCAATCGCACGGTTGAAGCCCATTTTTTCGTATTCGTCTTTGACGGCGGCGATTGTTTTGTGAGTGAGTCGTAAAATTTCCGGATTTTCTTTGTCGCTTCTTGTTTTTGCCACCAAACGCCACAAGCGATTAGCGTATTTCCAGCAGCCGTCAATTCCACTCTCAGACCATTCCAAATCACGTGACGGCGGAGTGTCGGAAAGCATGAAAAGCCTTGCGACGTCAGCGCCGTAGGATTCGACGATTCGTGACGGCTCGACAGTATTTTTCTTCGACTTACTCATTTTTTCTGAGCGGCCAACGATTATTTCATCCGCTGGTCGCGCAAGCGCGTCGGAAGGGAAAATCCATTTTCCAGTCGCTTTGTCTTTGTAAGTTGTGTGGCAAACCATTCCTTGCGTAAGTAGGTTTTTGAAGGGCTCAGACACATCCAAGTAGCCACATTTCTTTAAAGCTTTGGTAAAAAATCTCGCGTAAAGCAAATGCAAAACTGCGTGCTCAACGCCGCCGATATATTGGTCTACAGGCATGAATTTATTGGCCGCGTCGCGATCGAAGGCTTTGTCTTCTGGCAGTGAAATGTAGCGCAAAAAGTACCAGGAACTTTCGAAGAATGTGTCGAAAGTGTCGGTTTCGCGAATTGCCTTCTGACCTTTGTAAACCGTGTATTTCCAAGTTGGATGTAGCGCGAGCGGATTGCCGGCGCCGGTGAATTCAACGTCTTTTGGTAATTCGACCGGAAGTTGATCTTCTGGAACTTCCACGACAGAACCGTCTTCCAAATAAAGCATTGGAATCGGACAGCCCCAATAGCGTTGGCGCGAAACGCCCCAATCACGCAGACGGTAATGAATTTTTTTCTCGCTGACGCCTTTTTTAGAGAGGATTTCAAAAAGTTTTTCTTTGGCTTCGGCAGAAGTTAATCCGTCGAGAAAATCGGAATTAATTATTTTGCCGTCTTCGGTATTTACTGCTTCCGGCGCGTTAATTTCAGCGAAAAGATTGTCGATTAATTCAGCGTTCGTGTTGCTGATTTTGTGTAAATTAAGCGCGGCTTTGGAGATTTCGGCGTAAATTCCGAGATTGTCGATTTCATTAAATTCAGCGCGCGC
>VGDN01000134.1 GCA_016869695.1 Alphaproteobacteria bacterium | reverse complement strand
AGACGGCGTGCTTTGTCGGTGATGCGTGGATCGGTTGTATAAACGCCATTTACGTCGGTGTAGATGTCGCACAAATCTGCCTTTACTGCCGCTGCAATCGCTACAGCGGAAGTGTCGGAGCCGCCGCGGCCAAGAGTGGAAACGCGATTTTCTGCTTCGTGTATTCCTTGGAATCCGGCAATGACCACAACGTCAAATTTGTCGAGTAGTTTGAGTAAATATTCACCGTCGATTGACTCAATACGCGCTTTGCTGTGCACAGAATCAGTTTTAATCGGAATCTGCCAACCCAGGATTGATCTGGCGTTATAGCCAATTGATTGCAACTCGAGCGCGAGCAAACCGCAGGTGACTTGCTCACCAGTGGCAATCACTGAATCATATTCAATAAGTGATGAGTCTTGCGTCAGCGATGACAACTGATTGCAATAATCCACAAGCTGATTGGTCACGCCCGACATCGCCGAAACCACGACAATTACTTTATTTTTTTTGTCGAGCTCAGCCTTAACTTTTTTTGCTACATTCTTGATGCGCGCAATGTCGCCAACCGAAGTGCCGCCGAATTTCTGGACGATTAACACGAATAGGATTTTTGATTTTAGATTTTAGATCTTAGATTTTGCACTGTGGCTTCGATCTGCTGTCACCGTAAATCTAGAATCAAAAATCTAAAACCAAAAATCTTATCCCCCCTAAATCCCCCAAGGGGGACTTGGCAAAAATCTAAAACCAACAATTCATGCAGCTTTTCCGCAAACTCTCTAACAGCATTTTTTTTAAAATCATTCTAGCCTTTGTGGCTCTAAGCTTCGTGCTATTTGGTGTCAGCAGTTTTATTCTCGGCAATCCAAACAGTTGGGTGGCGAAAGTGGGAAGTCACACGATTAGCTACAATACACTTAATTCCGCACTCAAGTCAGATCGTGCGGTAGTTCTTGCTTCAGCGGGTGAGAGCGATGAAGTGATGAAATATTTGGAGTCAGAAAAATTTAAATCCGACGTGATCGGCCGCTTAGTGAATCAAGCGATGATCAAAAAATTAACCGATGAATTTGACATCACCGCCAGCCGGAAATTGATTTTGGAATCAGTGGCAAAAGACCAGGGATTTAAAGGCGAGAACGGCAAGTTTGACCACAAGAAATTCGAAGAATTTTTGGCGAAGCAGGGTCTAAATGAAGAAAGATATGTGGGTGAAGTTGCTGATTCTGTGGTGGCCACTATGGCGCTGCAATCCTTGTCACTAGCGGCTCCGATCAGTTTGGATACTCTCGTGCAAACCGAAAGTTTTAAGCAGGAAAAACGCGTTGCTGACGTGATTACAGTGAGCACAAAAGATGTCGGAAATATCACCAAACCAACTGATGCAGAGTTACAAAAATTCTTTTCTGAAAACGCGACTAATTACACCCAGCCTGAGTTGCGCAAGGTGTCTTACCTGAGTTTTTCTAAGAAAGATTTCGCCAAGGATTTGCAAATTTCTGACCAAGAAATTTTTGCCGAATACGACAAAAATAAGGAGCAATTCACCAAGCCTGAAACACGTAGTCTCTACCACGTAATGTTTGAAAAAGAGGAAGATGCCAAAAGTTTCTTACAAAAATTTGGTACCGGCTCCAAGCTAGAATTTGGAAGGCTTGCCAAGGATTTAGCCCAAAAGGATTTGAAAGCGATCACCATGGCTGGCGTTACACAGAAAGATCTCATCCCGCAGCTCACTGATGTGATTTTTAAACTAAAACTAAACGAGCACAGCGCAGTGATTGAAAGCCCGCTCGGTTTCCACGTCTTTTTGTTAAACGAGATTAAGCAGCCGCAATTAATGCCGTTCTCGGAAGTAAAATCTGGTATTAAGCAAAAGCTTGCCGAGGGCAGAGAAGACAAGATTTTGCAAGGAAAAATTTCTGCGATTGACGACACGCTTCTCACCAGCAATTCACTCTTAGAAACTGCGAAGAAATTTAATCTAAAGTTGGATGTTGTTACGGTTGATGAATCGTTTGCTGCAAAGGGTTTGGCTGACTTTGCCAAGAATGCTTTTGCTGCTAAAGAGAAGCAGGTTTCCAAGATTTTTTACGCACAAAATTCCGCTGATTTTTACGCGTTAAATGTCGACGAAATCACTCCAGCAAAACAGCAAGAGTTGGTTGAAGTTAAAGACAAAGTGACTGCTGATTTAATCGTTACAAAAAAGCAGAAAGCTGCACAGGAACTGGCTTTAAAGATCGAAGATGAGGTGAAAAAGAATCCAGATTCTGCTGCACAAATCGCTGCGAAGAATCACGTGAAGTTTGAGAAATCGTATGAATTCCCGCGCGTCTTTTACCTAAATTTTCAAGGCCAGCAAATACCTTACCAAGATAAATTCCTCGGTGATTTGTTTGATATTCAACTCGGCCAAGCCACGCCAGCCATATCTCGCGGCAGTGAAGAATTTACGATTGGTGTTCTGCGCGAAATCAAAAAACCCGACAGAAATTCTGTACAACTTGCCGAAGCCAAAACGCGCGCACAGGAAGAATTTCGCGGCGAAGTAATGCGCGAATACAACAAGTACTTACTCTCGCGCTACCCTGTAAAAACAAACGAGAAGATCTTCGCAAAGCAGCAGGAAGAGTAGGCGTTAGGTACTAAATCAAAATCGTTCAATGCCTCATCTAATCATCGAGCACTCAAAAAATTTTTCACAAAAAGTGGTCAGAGATTTGTGGTCGGGAGTGCATAAAATCATGACAGAAATTCCGGAGGGAAATTTTGATCCAGACCAGTGCAAGTGCCGCAGCCACTCATTTGGTAAGTATTTCGTTGGTCTACATGAAGAGGGTGATTCAGCATTTCTACACATCACGATTAAGGTGCTAAGTGGTAGGTCAGTTGAGATAAGAAAAAAACTTGCGACAAAGACTTGTGAGCTAGCCAGAGATATTTTCAGCAAATCAGAAATAAGCACGAAGCGTTGTGACATCTCAGTTGACGTAGTGGAGATGGAGAGAGAAATTTATCAGAAAATCAGGATATGACCTACAACCTCAACGAAGATGAATTTAATTGCGCCCTACAGCAACAAGGGCGCACGGTTTTATTTAAAAAAATTCCTGCTGACACGATCACGCCAGTCCTAGCGGCGCTGAAGATTTTTCCGCATTTTCCGGATCACCATTTTCTGTTTGAGTCGGCGGAACATGGTGATCACAAGGGTAGGTTCTCGGTGCTTGGATGTATGCCGGATGTGGTGTGGAGAAGTAATGAAGTCGGTGGTGATGAAAAAATTTTGGATGATCTTCGTCGCTTCATTAGCGAATCGCAAATCGA
>VGDN01000133.1 GCA_016869695.1 Alphaproteobacteria bacterium | reverse complement strand
TTTGCAGTGGCGCACAAGCAGATGAGTAATGGTGGAGCGATGCTCGCCTTTGAAATCAATGGCGGAAAAAAAGAAACTTTCGCCTTTATGAATCACCTCAAAATCATCGATATCTCCAACAATCTCGGCGATGCCAAATCACTAATCACTCACCCCGCAACCACAACCCACTCCAACATCTCGCGCGAAGAGCAAGAAAAAATCGGCATCACCGAATCAATGTGTCGCTTGTCCGTAGGACTAGAGCATGTGGATGATTTGATTGATGACCTCAAACAAGCCTTAACCACCAAATAAAAAATCTAAAATCTAAAAAATTAGGCATGCCTAGCTTCGACATCGTTTCCAAAATCAATCTGCAAGAAATTGACAATGCGGTGAATTCCGTGCTGCGCGAGATCGGCAACCGCTACGACTTCAAAGGCGCGGAGTTTGCAGTCGAGTTTAAGAGCAAAGAAAATCTGATCACGATTACTGCTGACAGCGAATATCGCCTTAGCGCAATTCGTGATTCACTGAAGGTCTTCGCAACCAAACGCGGTATTGATGCGCGCGCTTTTGATTTTCAGAAAGAGGAGAAGGCGGGAGGGGATACTCTGCGTCAGGAAGTTAAGCTGCGTAACGGTATCGAACAAGAAATCGCCAAGAAAATCGTCAAGCAAATCAAGGATGCGAAGATGAAGGTACAGGCTTCAATCAAAGGAGATGAAGTCCGCGTTGATGGTAAAAAACGCGATGATCTGCAGGAGGTCATTACTGCGTTGCGCGCCAGTGGCTACGAGATCCCTCTGCAGTTTGTGAATTTTCGGGAGTAGACCCATCCCTTACATCACCCATGAGGAACGAAATGACTAAGCAATCCACTTAACAGTGGATTGCTTCTCCTACGGCTCACAATGACGAGAAGGTAAATTGTTGGTTGGTAATCTAAATCACCCACCACCAATAAAATGAACGATCTCGATTCGACTTCCCTCATCAATCAACACCTTGGTGAACTGATTGGGATTGACGATTTCTAAATCCTTCTCCACTGCAATTTTTTTAACATCCAACTCGAGTTCGAAAATTAATTCCGCGACACTCATCCGCCGCGCTAAAATTTTTTCCTCGCCGTTAAGTATGATTTTCATGACACAGACATTAGTTTTGGTTGAGCAATCAAAAATCTAAAATCCTAAATCTTAAATCTTAAATCCCTTGCCTCTCTACTCCCGCTACCTCCTCCAAAAAACAACTGCTGCTTTCGCTGCGATTATCTCCGTACTGGTGTTGTTGGTTTGGTTTAGCAAAGCGATTAGCTTTATTGGATATGTCACTGAAAATGGCGTGTCACTCGACAAGTTTTTTTATCTCTTTGTTTTAATTCTTCCTTGGCTGCTGCTATTCATTGCGCCCATCTCTTTGCTCACCGCTATTTTGCTGATTTTCAATCGCATGAATATAACCAACGAGATCATAATCCTCAAAAATTCTGGACTGACCAAACTACAAATTTGTAAGCCAATCATCCTGTTAGCGATTCTGATTTCACTCTTCTGCTACGGCATTTCTTTTTATCTCATGCCCTATGCCAACAAGGAAATGCGGATACTACGTGTCAATATTAACAACAACTACACCAGCCTATCCTTCAATCCACAGACCTTTGAAACTTTGAAAGGACTGACGATTTATGCCAAAGATCGTGACGAGAATAATCAACTTTCCGGCCTACTCCTGCATGATGAGCGCAATGCTCAATATTCCCTGACCATCACCGCCAAAACCGGTAAAATTGCGCTCGAAGACAGGTCGGCATTGCTGCATATGGAAGATGGCACAGTGCAAAAACTTAACTACAGCGACGGTCGCTCAGAAATCCTCAACTTCGACAGCTACATCTTCAACCTGACCGAAATGCAAAAATCTTACGGAAGTTTTCGCTGGAAGGAAAGCGAGCTTTACATGCATGAACTACTTAACCCTGGCATTGATGTTGATGGGGAAAGGCTAGCAAAATATCGCGTCGAGATCAATCAGCGCCTGACCTATCCACTTCTGCCAATCGCCTTCACCTTCATCGCTGCTGCATTAGTGCTACACGGACAATTCAACCGTCACGGTAATTCACAAAATACAATTGCAGCGATTCTTACGGCGGCGATTTTTTTGAGCCTAATGATTGGAAGTTATAGCCTGATTGAAATCTCCCCAAAATTCGTGGCGCTGCCTTACCTAAACTTCCTGCTCTTTATGGCCGTGGGACTGAGGTTGTTGGTGGGAAATTATCGCAATAATCACTCGTTATAAATTTCACGTCTGCACTTGATCGCAGATATGATTACTAATTTTTTCTCGATACGGTAAATAACGCGATAATCACCGACTCGAAGCCTGCGGTGTCCTAGTAAATCATATTGCAGCGGCTTACCAAACTCGATTGGGTTAACCGCTAATTTTTTTTCAATCGCGCTGCGGATTAACTTTACGACATCCTTGCTTAAGGCAGGAATATCGCTTTGGACTACTTCGCTTTCGTAGAGGATTTGGTAGTTTTCCATGCCTCTTTGTGGCTTATAAGTTTAGAGTTTTGGCGATATCTTCTTTCTGCTAAGCGCGAAAGATAGGCATCCTCTATCCTGTCGATTGAGTCGGTAATCAGATCATGCGCTACCGCAGAAACAGAGATATGACGCTGTTTTGCCAGGCTTGTGAGAATTGTCAGTGTCTCTTTTTCACAGGTGACGCTAACACGAGAATTAGTTTTGATCATAAAATAAAATAAAAAAAGTTTATGCTGCAGATCTGCTGCAGATTAAAAAATCAATGAACAAAATAAACCTCTACCTCGCCAAAAATTTTCTAATCAGATTCACTCAAGTTGTGGGTGGATTTGCTCTGCTGATATTTTTCATCAACTTAATCGAAATGATGAAGAAGATGAATGAAAGCAACGCACCTCTTTCCATCATTGCCACCATGTCTCTAATGCAGGTTCCAAGCTTTCTAAACGACATCGTTTCGTCGCTAGTTTTGATCTCGGTCATCGCCACTTTTTTCACCCTTTCCTCGCGTAGTGAAATCACCATCATCCGCATTGGTGGCTTTTCGTTATGGTCGATTATTCGACCAATCGCCCTCTCCGCCTTTTGTCTCGGCATCTTTTGGGTTACTATCTTCGACCTGCTCTCAATCCAAATGACTAAGCAGTACAACCGCCTCGAGGGAAAATATATTAACAAAGAATCACGCAACATGGTCGCACCAAAAAATGGTATCTGGCTGCGTCAAACCAATCTCGAAAATCCAAAAGAAGAGTTGGTGATTCAGGCCAAAAAAA
>VGDN01000132.1 GCA_016869695.1 Alphaproteobacteria bacterium | reverse complement strand
GGCGGGGCGTAGGATTAGGCTGGAGCTGGTTAGAAATACTTCGTTCGCATTTAACATTTCTGCGACGGAAAAGTTCCGTTCAACCACTTTTATCCCATTTTCTTTTGCCAGCATAATCATGCGATTACGGGTTATGCCTTGCAGGATCAGATTATCGGCCGGCTTGGTGATTAATATATTATCACAATCGACAATGAATATGTTAGCAAACGTTCCCTCAGTAACCATAGAATCGCGCACAAAAATCGCATCATCAAACCCATCATCCTTGGCTTTTTGATTAACTAAACTTGAGGCGCAAAGCCCTATCGACTTGATGTCACAGCGTTTCCAGCGAATATCTTCGTGAGTCATAAAACTAAAGCCACGCGCGAATTCTTCGGCAGAAACTTTCTTGCGCGGAGAGACTGTTGCCGAAATTGTTGGCTGCAGATTTTTTGGAACGTAAGGCACGCGATTTGCCATGCCGCGCGTGATTTGAATGTAACAAGTTCCAGCATCCATTCCATTCTTTTTAAAAAGCTCGAATTGGATTTTTTTTAGTTCATTAGCAGTGAAATTATGCTCAATTCTAAGTTCGCGCAGCGAGCGGAAAAAGCGCTCAATATGCGCGTCGCCGTCGATTAATTTTCCATTCTCGAATAATGTGACCTCATATGCCCCATCGGCAAATTGGAAGCCGCGATCTTCGATGTGGACGAGGCAATTTTCGTGAGGGAGGAATTGGCCGTTGAGGTAGGAGATGCGGGACATGATTAAGTCTTATTTTGATATGGATAAGATGTCACCCTTCGACAAGCTCAGGGTGACACATGGGCTCATGGTGGCTTTCATCATGCCTCGACAGGCTAAGTATGATTAACTTTATTTTTCCAAAATCGATTTCCCGGCATATTTCGCGCGGCTTCCGAGGTGTTCTTCGATTCTGATTAATTCGTTGTATTTCGCGGTGCGATCACTTCTGCAAAGTGATCCGGTCTTGATTTGGCCTGCATTTGTGGCGACGGCGATGTGAGAAATTGTTGCGTCTTCAGTTTCGCCGGAGCGGTGCGAAATGATGTTGTTGTAGCCAGCGTTTTTGGCGATTGAGATTGCGTCGAGAGTTTCGCTCAAAGTGCCGATTTGGTTAAACTTAACAAGCAAGGCATTGGCTATTTTTTCAGATATGCCTTTTTTTAATATATCAGGATTGGTAACAAATAAATCATCACCAACGAGCTGGATCTTACTGCCTAAAGCTTTGGTAACATTTTTCCAGCCATCAAAATCATCTTCGGCGCAAGCATCTTCAATGGAGAAGATTGGATAATCGTGAACCAATTCCTCATAATATGTAATTATTTGGTCGGAGGTTAATGTGCGACCCTCGCCGGCGAGAGCATATTTACCATTTTTATAAAACTCGGTTGAGGCGCAATCTAGGGCGAGCACAATATCTGATCCAAGATTATATCCTGCTTTTTGCGTGGCTTTGGCGATATATCCCAAAGCTTCTTTTGCCGAATTGAGATTTGGGGCAAAGCCGCCTTCATCGCCGACATTGGTGTTGTGCCCATCTTTTTTGAGGAGTGATTTTAGATGCTGAAATATCTCAGCGCCGATACGAATTGCATCTTTGATTGATGCAGCGGAGGTCGGCATAATCATGAATTCCTGAATATCGATTTTATTATCCGCATGCTTGCCGCCATTGATTATATTCATCATAGGTACCGGAAGAATATGAGCGCTTTCTCCGCCTAAATATTGGAATAATGGTAATTTTTTGGAAGCGGCTGCGGCCTTGGCGCAAGCAAGTGAAACGGCTAAGATTGCATTGGCACCGAGGGATGATTTGCTTCTTGTTCCATCCATCTCGATCATGATTTGATCGATCTCTTTTTGTTTGCTTGCTTCAAGCCCCACAAGCTTTGCAGCGATTTTAATATTTACATTTTCAACCGCTTTCAAAACACCTTTGCCCAAGAATTTTGTCTGATCATCGTCGCGCAACTCGCACGCCTCAAGGCTCCCAGTTGAAGCACCGCTTGGCACGGCAGCAATTCCCATTGATCCATCATCTAAATAAACTTCCGTTTCTAATGTTGGGAACCCGCGTGAATCAAGGATTTCACGTGCTTTAATTTTTGCGATTTTTGTCATTGCTGATTGCATGTTTAGAAAGAGCGCGGCAATTTCTTCGCCATCAAAAAAAATGTCAAATTTCCAAACTTAAATCTCATGAAACGTATCATTGTTGCTGGTATATTAGTTTATCTTGGCCTCACTTTTTATCAGAAGGTAAAAACATATTGGGATAATCATAAATCGAGTATTAAAACTGTAACCGAGACGACAGGGAAGATTATTAAATATGGGAAGGAGGAAATTAGCGAAGAGATTAATAAATAGTATATGCCGGGCTGTATTGTAATATTAGCTGGAGTATCGACTACTGGCAAAACTACAATATGTAATGAGGCGACTAGATATTGAGATATCTGGTCAGGATTTAGCCTCTGGAAGAAGAGGAAAAGATCCACCTTAGATGATACATATGATTATGCAATCGAGAGGTCTAAGCAAGATAAGTCAACAATATTGGATTTAGATGTTTTGAAGAAAGATTGAGCAAGCAGAATTTCTCTTGCCCCACATATTATGCGATTACCTACCTGCCACTTACTGGATTGGCCTATATAATAGAAGCCAGAAATCACGATTCTAGTTCCACAAATCATAGAAATTGGTTATTCCAGATATATGCTATACCAATATATTTAGCATAGCTGAAGATAATCACTTGGGAGATATTCTAAAAAGAAGTGATGTTGCAAATGTGGTTAATAGATTTGGTGGCGATGTGAATGAAGTATGTCGGCGTTTCGGTTTTTCTGATAATCAGCAGGAAATATCAATATCCGTCCGTAACACCAAATATGATAAAATATATTCTAGCATGAATCGTGAATCTATCGCTGAGAATGCTACCGATATTTTGTGGGTGGCTAGAAAGAAAATAACCTCCGGAGTGGCGGTGTTGGTAACTGGATCAAGCTCTGCAGTTGACAAAGACGATCAAATCATAAGTGAACAAAACGCTTTTCTATTTAGTTTGCATCTCATAACTTGCCGCGACTTCCCCAGAAACTCTAAAATAAGATTGCTCTATGAGATCGGGCGTAGCCTGACTTAAGTGAGCCATTAAAATTTCTTTGTTTATGTCCAAACAAACCTTCCAACGCACCAAGCCACACGTTAACATCGGAACCATCGGTCACGTAGACCACGGTAAAACAACTCTTACCGCTGCGATCACGACTTACCTTTCTAAAAAAGGTCTAGC
>VGDN01000131.1 GCA_016869695.1 Alphaproteobacteria bacterium | reverse complement strand
AAGGTTAGACACTTACTCTAGGCTGAAAAAAAACACCTTTCACACCTGCCTTACCGGCGATAGCAGAACAATCGACATCATTAAGTCTCTAGAAAAAACCACGCCAAAATTCGCTGAATTAATCACTAAACAAAAAATCAAAGGCATCTTCTCATCCCCGCCATATGTAGGTCTGATCGACTATCATGAGCAGCATTCCTACGCTTATGATCTATTTGGATTTAAACGTAGAGACGAGTTGGAAATCGGCCCGCTTTTTAAGGGACAAGGAAGAGAGGCGAAGCAAAGTTACGTCAGAGGAATCAGTGATGTTTTGAACAATGTAAAAAAATTTTTGGCTGATGATTACGACATTTTTCTCGTCGCTAACGATAAGTATAATCTCTATCCACTGATCGCTGAGAATGCTTTAATGACCATCGTCAATCAATATAAACGTCCTGTACTCAACCGCACTGAAAAAGACAAAGGTGCTTACTGCGAAATCATTTTTCACCTCAAACAAAAGTAGATATGCCACTCATTTTAGAGATCGAAGCAACGCTGAAAAATAGCCTGAGAAACAAGTTTCAGAGTTATAAACCAGAGCCAGCTTCTATGCCGTTCCATACCAGATTGCTAGGTAGAGACCGCATGGCTTTATTCTCTTTTATTCACTCTCTCAACACCAACTTTGGCACTAGTATTTTTGAGCCGGTAGCGGTCAGCCTTGCCTCGAGTCGCTTTGATGTTGTTATGTCACAAGCAGAAACCAAAAATGAGATCAGCGAAGATGCTTCGCAAATGATCCAAAGCATAATGGATGGCCTCACTACAGCCATATCACCTCCCAACAAAATCGTGGAAACAGAACTACTCAGAAAAGTTTGTCGCAGCGGCAAAATGAAAGAGATCAAACCAGCCAGGATCGATGTGTGGTTAAAATCGCATGACGAAAAATTTTATTTTTTCGACATCAAAACCGCGAAGCCAAATAAGGGAGGATTCAGAGAATTTAAGCGAACATTGCTCGAGTGGACGGCCTGCGCATTAGCTGAAAATCCTAACGCCGACATCAATGCGATGATTGCCATTCCCTACAACCCATACGAGCCAAAACCTTACTCTCGCTGGACAATGGCTGGAATGTTGGATTTGAAAAATGAATTAAAAGTGGCGCAAGAATTTTGGGATTTTCTTGGGGGAGAAGGTTCTTACGACAGGCTCCTCGATATTTTTGAAAAAGTTGGTCTGGAGCTCAGACCAGAAATCGACGAATATTTCACTCGCTACAACAAAATTTAGATCATGAAAAAACTCCTAATCCGCGGTGGACGAAAACTTACGGGAAGCATTGATATTGCTGGGGCGAAGAATGCTGCATTGCCTTTGATGGTCGCCTCAATTCTGACGGATGAGAAGTTGACTCTGACCAATATTCCGCAGGTTTCGGACATCGCGACGATGGCGAATTTGCTTGAGAATCTTGGCGTCAAAATTTCTTTTGACGGCACTGATCCAGAGTTTGGCGAGCAAGGCCGCGTGATGGTTTTGAATGCGAAGAATATCTCATCGAATCCGGTCGCGACTTACGACTTAGTCAGAAAAATGCGTGCCTCGATTTTTGCCTTGGGTCCGCTTCTGGCTAGATGTGGCAAGGCTCGTATATCCTTACCCGGCGGATGTGCAATCGGTACTCGTCCTGTTGATCTGCACTTAAAAGCGATGGAAAAACTCGGCGCCAAAATCGAGCTCACTGCTGGATATATTGACGCAACAACTGATGGGCGCTTACGTGGCGCAGAAGTTCATTTCGAAAAAGTTTCCGTCGGCGCTACGGAAAGCGCGATGATGGCGGCAAGTTTGGCGGAAGGTGAAACAGTGTTAAGTAATGCTGCTTGTGAGCCGGAGGTTACTGATCTAGCGAAATGTTTGCGGGCAATGGGCGCAAAGATTACTGGCGAAGGCACACCACGCATTGTTGTGCAAGGTGTAGACAAACTTCACGCCGCACGTCATCACATCATCGCTGATCGCATCGAGGCTGGCACTTATGCCATTGCTGCTGGGATCACCGGCGGCAAAATTATTCTTCGTGGAGTTGAGCCGTGGGTGATCTCGAGTTTTATAAATGAGTTGGAGCAGGCTGGGCTTGGCTTGCGCGAGATTAGTAAAAATGAAATCGAAGTAACTCGTAAGTCAAACGCGATCCACTGCGTCAATATTTCCACTCAACCATTCCCCGGCTTTCCAACCGACATGCAGGCGCAGTTTATGGCCTTGATGACGGTCACTGACGGCGCTTCTACCATCGAGGAAACCATCTTCGAAAATCGTTTTATGCATGTGATGGAACTGCAGCGGATGGGCGCCAATATTGAATCGCACGGCAATGTCGCAGTGGTAAAGGGCGTGAAGAAACTGACTGGTGCGGAAGTGATGGCGACCGATCTGCGTGCCTCTGTTTGCTTGGTTCTAGCTGCTTTGGTTGCTGATGGCGAAACCGTGATTAACCGCCTTTATCATCTCGAACGCGGCTATGAAAGACTGGCCGAAAAGCTGATCTCATGCGGCGCGGACATCAAGATTCTCTATTAATTCTTTAACCTCAAAACATCACGAACATGCCAACTAACATCTTCGAATCAAAAAAGGTCAGGAATTTGTGATTTTAACTGACGATATCACCCAAGCCTGGTCTGGCTTTACGACTAAAGAATATAAAATTTTAAAGGGTTAAAAAAACAAAATCTGCGTGACAATATGACCAATCTAGAGTTGGTTTTGAATATGTTTGCCGAAGCCACTACCACCGAAATTTCTCAGAAAAAACAGCCGGAAAAATTTTCTGAAAACCGTAAAATCGCCAAGCAGGGCGCGGTGATTGCGGGTAACACACGCATGGCAATCTAGAAAAAACCGGTAAGAAAATCATCTTTAAACGGAGCGCATCTCAACTACGAATCACTTAAATGTTTAACTACTTAGCAAAAAAATTTTTCGGCTCTGTGAATGAGCGCATCATCAAATCGTTGCAGCCGGAAGTGGTGAAAATCAATGCGCTCGAGCCGCAAATCTCAGCGCTTTTAGATGAAGAGCTAAAAGCAAAAACTACCGAGTTTAGGAATCGTCTTGCCGCTGGTGCGCCGCTGGATTCACTGCTGCACGAGGCTTTTGCTGTTGTGCGTGAAGCATCAAAACGCGTACTCAATATGCGTCACTTCGATGTGCAGCTCATTGGCGGGATGGTGTTGCATCACGGCAAAATCGCCGAGATGCGCACGGGAGAAGGTAAGACGCTCGTCGCTACTCTACCCTGCTATCTCAACGCCTTGACCAATAAAGCTGTTCA
>VGDN01000130.1 GCA_016869695.1 Alphaproteobacteria bacterium | reverse complement strand
CCCGCTCTCGCTAAAAACAGCCGTTAAGGCTGTTTTCTTAACGCTCGCGCCTTCGTCGCTTTTCTCGCTTCGCTCGAAGACGACTCGTGACTGGGATTGCGTCGTGCCTTCGGCACTCCTGATCCCGCTCTCGCTAAAAACAGCCGTTAAGGCTGTTTTCTTAACGCTCGCGCCTTCGTCGCTTTTCTCGCTTCGCTCGAAGACGACTCGTGACTGGGATTGCGTCGTGCCTTCGGCACTCCTGATCCCGTTTTAAGCTAAAATCGACCGTTAAGGTCGATTTCTAAACGCTTAAAACCTAGCGCTACAGCCCCAGAAGAATTTTAGATTTTTGATTCTAGATTTGGTGCACACCATCAATCTAAAATCCAAAATCTAAAATCAAAAATCCCAAATGTCTGAGATCAAAATCACTTTTCCTGACGGTGCTGCGCGCGCTTTTCCACAGGATGTTACTGGGGCAGAAATTGCTAAATCGATCTCGATTTCGCTCGCTAAGGCAGCACTGGCAATCAAGGTAAATGGTGAGTTGCGCGACCTTTCGCGGGTGATTAACACGGATGCCAAAATAGAAATCATCACGCCGAAATCAGGAAAGGATGCGTTAGAAATTATTCGGCACGACGCCGCGCATATCATGGCGGAAGCGGTGAAGGAGTTGTTTCCGGAAACGCAGGTGACAATCGGTCCGGCCATCGAGAACGGCTTCTACTATGATTTTGCACGCAAAGAGCCTTTTGCTTTGGAAGATTTAGAGCGAATTGAAAATAAAATGCGCGAGATCGTTAAGCGAGACGAGCAGCTGGTGCGCGAGGTTTGGAAGCGCGATGAAGCAGTAAAATTTTTCCAGTCGATTGGTGAAAAATACAAAGCGGAAATCATTAGCTCGATTCCATCAAACGAAGATATTTCGCTTTACCGCCAAGGTCAGTTTATCGATCTCTGCCGCGGGCCACACGCACCATCCACTGCGCACATCAAACATTTCAAACTAATGAAACTTGCCGGTGCTTACTGGCGTGGCGATGCAAAAAATGAGATGTTGCAGCGCATCTATGGTACAGCCTGGGAGAGTGATGAGTCGCTCAAAAATTACCTACATATGCTGGAAGAGGCAGAGAAGCGTGACCATCGTAAAATCGGGAGGGCGCTGCATTTGTTTCACGTGCAGGAAGAGGCTGCGGGCTCAGTGTTTTGGCACCCGCAAGGCTGGGTGGTTTATCGACTAATCGAAAATTACATCCGCGAGAAACTCGAAAAAAATGGTTACGTTGAAGTGAAGACGCCACAGATGGTTGACAAGATCTTGTGGGAGAAGTCGGGACATTGGGAAAAATTCCGCGAAAATATGTTCGTGTCGAACAGCGAAGAAAAGACGTTGGCAATCAAGCCCATGAACTGTCCGTGCCATGTGCAGATTTTTAATCAGGAGTTAAAATCTTACCGCCAACTTCCGCTGCGCATGGCAGAATTTGGCTCATGTCATCGCAACGAATCTTCTGGTTCGCTGCATGGCATTATGCGTGTGCGCGCCTTTACCCAAGACGATGCGCACATATTTTGTGAAGAGCATCAGATTAATGAAGAGACCATCCGGTTTTGTGAGTTGCTCAAAGAAGTTTATAGCGATTTTGGTTTTGAAAAAGTTGCAGTGAAATTTTCGACGCGTCCCGAAAAGCGTGCTGGCACTGATGAGACATGGGATCGTGCTGAGAATGCTTTGGCTGAAGCGGTGAAAGTTGCGGGACTCGAATGTGAAATAAATCCCGGCGAAGGCGCGTTTTACGGTCCTAAACTCGAATTTACTTTGATTGATGCGATCAAACGCGAGTGGCAATGTGGCACTTTACAAGTTGATTTTATTTTACCGGAACGACTTGACGCTAGTTATGTAGCATCAGACGGCTCTAGGCAGCGTCCCGTGATGTTGCATCGCGCAATTTTGGGAAGCTTCGAAAGATTCATCGGAATTCTGATCGAAAATTTTGCCGGAAAATTTCCGCTTTGGTTGGCGCCAACCCAGATTGTCGTTGCCACCATCACCAATGATTCTGATGATTATGCCAAGGAAGTTGTGCAAGAGTTAAAAGCCCGCGGATTGCGGGTGGAGGCGGATCTGGATGCTCAGAAAATCAACTACAAAATCCGCGAACATTCGCTAAAAAAAGTTCCTTACATCCTGGCGATCGGCAAAAAAGAGGCGGAAAATAAAACTGTTTCGGTGCGCAAATTGGGCGAAGAAACGCAGCAAGTGATGGGGCTTGAGGAGTTTGTTACGATGGCGAGGAAGCAAGTTACTGCTAAAAAAAGTTAAAGACTCCATGATTGAAATTAACTTGCCGTACCATTAGGGTAGACAGTTCCCACGTTTTTGTAGTTTTCATTCATTACCTAATCCATGACAAAAGAATCAATCAAAACATTCCCTTTCTTCAGTGCGAATATTGATCTGATCAATGAATTTTGTGTGAGTGATGGTGACTTTAAAGATGCGCCGAGTTGGGCACCGAAAAAAGTTCCAACCATTGTCGAATCAGCGCCGGTCAAGGTGGGAAAGGATGTAGAGATTCGCTTACAAAATCTCGTTTCTGCTTACAAAAGATTCGGCCATCTCGCTGCCAAGCTAGACCCAATCGGTCTTTCGCAGCCGCAAGCGGTTTCGGAAATCGATCCAAAAAATCATGGCTTAACCCTAGCGGAATCAGCGGCAGCGGTGGCGAATCTAAACAAGATTTACTGCGGTAGCATAGGCTCTGAATTTGAATATATTCGCAGTCAAGAAGAGAAGGATTGGTTGGCTAGAGCCGTTGAAGGCGCGGTTTCGTCAGAGATTTCTAAAGACGAAAAAACCAAAATTTTATCAGAAGTAATCCGTACTGAAAAATTCGAGCAGTTTCTACATAAGCGCTTTCCGGGCGCTAAGCGCTTTTCAGTTGAGGGTGGCGATGCGGCGATTCCGTCAGTTGAAAAAATGATCGATGTCGCGGCGAAAGATGGTGTTGACAAAATCGTCATCGGCATGGCGCATCGCGGTCGTTTGAACACGCTAACCGGTATCATGGGCAAGCCATATTACCAACTGTTCGCCGAGTTTAAGGGCACTCCTGGTATGCCAGAAAATGTTACCAAATCTGGTGACGTAAAATATCATATGGGATATGCGTCAACGCGCGAGATCGCTGGTTGTAAAGTCGATCTCTCGCTTGCTTTTAACCCTTCGCATCTTGAGGCGGTGAATGTGGTGGTAGCGGGACGGATCCGTGCCAAACAAGTGCTTGGACGTAATGCGATGGCGATTGTTATTCACGGCGATGCCGCTTTCGCTGGTCAGGGAGTAGTGGCAGAAAGCTT
>VGDN01000129.1 GCA_016869695.1 Alphaproteobacteria bacterium | reverse complement strand
TGTAGTTAGTTAAGAAATCCAAATTTTCGCCAGCGAGCATTTGCTTGGCGAGATGCAGTTCGAGAGTATCGAGATCTTCTGCTGTGGTCGGAGGAGCGAAGGATGAAGGAGGTGTCGAGAACTTTTTGGCAACGTCGCGTTGAACAAACTCACGGCGGGCGAGGTAGATTTCTCTAAGGCTCTCATGCTTTTGTTGCAGCGCTGCATTTTCTTTTTTGACGGCAAACAGCTCGACCAGAAAATCCTCAAGAGCGCGCGCTTTCAGGGTTAGATCCTCGTCGCCACGTAAAGTTTTAGCGAATTCGGTGTCGAGTTTTTGTAGGTTTTTTAGCTCGTAAAGATCAGAGATTTTTAAATTCATACTACAGGCTCAAGGGTTTTCAGACTACAAAAGTGGCCGCGGCGGCCACTTTCTTGACTATCATCTCCTCATCAAAAGGCAGCTTTTCCTCACCGATGATCTGATATTTTTCATGTCCCTTGCCGGCGAGGATAAGGATGTCGTCCGGCCGCAGCAACGAAACCGCTTTTTGGATTGCCTCCATGCGACCAGGAATCTCAAGGGTTCTGGTTGGATCGCAAGCTGACAAGATTTCAGCGCGAATCGCTTCCGGCTTTTCTTGGCGTGGATTGTCATCGGTGATGATGACGAGGTCAGCAAGCTCGCATGCAATCTTTCCCATCAGCGGCCTTTTCGTCGTGTCGCGATTCCCGCCGCAGCCAAACAGCACAAGTACTCGCGTCTTGGTTAGTTTGCGTGCTAGTCGCAAAACATTGGTGAGTGCATCAGGAGTGTGTGCAAAGTCGATATAGATTTTAGCCTTATTCGGTGTGGTTCCAGCCAGTTGCATCCGTCCAGACGCAGCACGCAGTTGGTCGAATTTTCTGGTCAGATTTTCTAAATCGCTTTCAGATGGATGATGTACTGACATAACGCTGCCAAGGGCGCAGAGCAAGTTGTAAATCTGGAACTCACCTTCCGCAAAAGGGGTCAGATCCCCCCCTAGACCAAGTTTGAACTCGACCATTGATTTTACCGGGCTCATGAGAAAAGGGGTCTGACCCCCCCGACCCCCTGGATGATTTCTTTGGCCATATTCGGTCACCGGAATATTTTTTTCGGTGCAGATTTCTTTTAGTTTTTCGAATTCGGGAATGTCGCGATTAAGCACGCCAGACTTGGCTTGATCAAATATCATGGTTTTGCAGTGGAAATATTCTTCCATGCTTTTGTGGTAGTCGAGATGGTCCTGCGTGAAGTTGGTGAAACCGGCGGAAGCAAAAGTTAAACCAGCGCTGCGGCCTTGCTCCAGGCCGATTGAGCTCACTTCGATGGCCACATCATCCACGCCGTTCTTTTTGAGGATGTGCAGATTTTTGTAGAGCGAGACGATGTCAGGAGTGGTGAGTGAAGAGTTCTGTAACTGCGCCTGAATACTGGCTTCGCAGATCACTCCTAACGTTCCAATCGATGCCGATTTCTTGCCTAGTAACTCTAAAATCTGGCGCGTGAATTCGGCGGTAGAAGTTTTGCCGTTAGTGCCGGTGACGGCGTAGATATTGGAGGGTAGTGGGGTGTAGAGGAGGCGGAGGAATTCGAGGAGGAGAGGTCGGCAGTTGTTGGATATGATTAGGCTGGCACCGTTTTTGATGGCTTCGGGGATAAAATCAGTGCCGTCTCTTTCTTTGCCTTGAAGAGCAAAAAAGACGGAGTTTTTTTTGACGAGGCGGGAATCGAGCGCGACATCTTCAACCTCGATTTGCTCAGGATTTAAGCCATCCGGTAGATGATAGTCAGTTTTGATTTGCGATAGTATCTGCGATAACTTCATGAAATCTTCTCGCTGCGATTTTTGGATTGTCGGCGCGGGTGATTGGGCGGCCGACGACGAGATGCGAGGCGCCGTTTTTAAGTGCAGTCGCGACATCGGCAACTCTCTTTTGGTCATCACCTGAAAACGCTTCCAACCTGATTCCAGGAGTTACGATCAAAAAATCTTCACCAAAATTTTGCCGAAGATTTTTTGCTTCAAGAGCGGAAGCAACAACGCCATCAAGTCCTGATTCCAAAGCCAACGCAGCTTTTTTTATAACCAAATCCTGAAGAGAAATCTGCGGATCAAAACCCATCTCACCCAAATCTCGCTGGTCGAGATTTGTCAAAATAGTAACCCCAATAACCTGCATCGCGCCCTTATTTCGAGCGGCTTGCTCCATGATACTACGGCTGGCGGCGTGGATGGTTAGGAGATCGATTTCGTGCTTAGAAAGATTGGCAACAGCGCGGCCAACAGTTTCAGATATGTCGTAAAGCTTGAGGTCGGCGAAGATTTTTTTGCCGCGATTTTTCAGCCAAGAAGTCAGCTCAAAATATGAGTCGCTCATCATTAGCTCGAGACCGATCTTGTAAAATACCCCTTCCTCGCCGATCTCCTCGACTAGTTTTTTAGCGGTCGAGATTTCAGGAACATCGAGAGCAATGATTAGCTTCTCGTTAAAACTTTTGCTCTTCACCAGTGAGTAGACGTAAAATATTTTCTTTGTGGCGGATGAGGATTAGAATAAAGAGGAACCAGCAAAATACTAGCTGGGAAGTGGGAGCGTCGTAGTGAGAGGAAAGAATGATCGAAGAAAAAACTGCGACCATGGAAGAGATGGATGAGATACGAAATAGACAGAAGGACATTATCCAAAAACAAATCGCCAAAAATCCGACATTGAAATCGAGGGCAAGTAAAACGGCGACCGTGGTGGCTACTCCCTTACCGCCTCTGAAGTGTAGATATACGGGATATACGTGACCAAGCACGGCGACTGCGCCAATCAAGACGAGAAAGAGATGGAGATCGCTGGTGTCGTGAAAAACAAAACGGGCTGTAGCAACCATTACCGCGCCTTTCAGCCCATCTAAAATTAGCGTAACTAGAGCGAGTTTTTTACCTACAACCCGCGCCACATTTGTTGCGCCGATATTTCCAGAACCGAATTGGCGTACGTCTTTTTTAGCGAAGACTTTGGTGAGGATTAAACCGAAGGGGATGGCGGAAATGAAGTAGGTTAGGATGAGAAAAAAGAACTGATAAATCAGAATCATTTATTGGAAGGATTTGAGCTTTTGTTCTTACGAAAGGCGTCAAGAGATATGACTTTGGCCGACAAATCAACTTTGGCCCCAGACTTTGCGGCAGCCTCGTCGTTACTGGCTCGATTTGGGTTATCTAGCTCCAGCTCTTCATTCTCAAATGCTTGCAGATCGGCATAAGTCATACTGAACTTTAGGGCGAAGTTCATCGAAGGATCGGCGAATGAAGATACGGCTTTGTATGGCACTTCGAGTCGTTCATATTTTCCACCAAAGCTCAGTGAGATTTTAAAATGC
>VGDN01000128.1 GCA_016869695.1 Alphaproteobacteria bacterium | reverse complement strand
TTGCCGAGTTTAATGAAAAAAATGGAGACATTAGGCTGCACAAAACCAGTAGTGAGCTTAGTGATTCCAACTGGCTATTCTTTTAATCTCGATGGCACCTGTATCTACTTCACCATGGCGATTCTATTCATCGCTCAAGCCTGCAATATTTCCCTCTCGCTCGAGCAAATATTGGGGATTATTTTCATACTGCTCTTCACCTCCAAGGGCGCTGCTGGTGTGATTGGAAGCGCATTTGTTGTTCTCGCCGGAACTCTAACAATGATCCCAGAAATCCCAGTTTCTGGCTTAGTTTTAATTCTCGGCATTGACCGTTTTATGGCCGAAGCTCGCGCCGTCACCAACCTTATCGGCAACGCCACCGCAACGATAGTGATTGATAAGATTAACCCGAATAACACCTAAGAGCCTATCCTAGTGCGGATGTTGATCCTATGATACCCCATCCTCAGAACTATTACCAACAATCTCAGCGAGACGATTTTCTAGACTTTTGAAAGTGAACTTTTCCTGCAGCCTAGCAAAGGCACTTACAACCAACTGATTCACTAGGTTTTCTTCATTCACCAATCTCAGCACCAACTCTGGAATTTTTTTTGGATCAGCAAACATCAAAGCATCAATCCCGTCGCGCAGAATCTCGTTTGGACCATCAACTTTACTAGCAATGATTGGTTTACGATATTTCATCGACTCAAGCAACACAAGGCCAAACGGCTCTTCGTCGGAAGTAAAAAGAAAAATATCGATTGCCTGAAAAAATTCTTTCTTGTCGACCCATCCCAGAAATTCGACACGATTTTCGAGCTTTAATTCCCTCACCAAACTACGCAACGCAGCCTCATGAGCACCTGATCCAGCGATTCTTAAAATAAACTTTTCGTCGAGATTTTTTAAAGCACGGACAGCGTGCTGAAATCCTTTTGTGCGATCGAGACGACCAATTACACCAAGAATAATCTGTTTCTTTTGTGTGAGGCCTATTGGTAACGAGTCAGTAATCGCATCAGAAATGTCCACAGCATTATGCATCACGAAGCTAGCATTTTCAGGCTGTCCCGCATCAATCGTCTTGAAGAAAATCTGCTTGTTAACGGAGAAAATAATGTCGGCGCCAATCGAGCGTTTGACGTTGTAGCTGTGGTTAATCGCCACCAAAAAAATCTTCCTGTTTCTGATTTTGGCAATCGCCTTGCGCGCCAGAACCACCGCCCTTCCCGCATGAGCAAAAACAACTTCTATTTTTTCATTCACTAAAATTTTGGCGATTTTTTTAATCGCAAAAAAATCATGGTAACCAAAGTGATTAGAGATTTTGTAAGGCTTTGAGAGCTTATCAGCGTAAGGCGCATCACATTTTATGATCGGCACAACTTCATGACCCAACTTGGTAAACAAACGCGTGTAATCAAGAAACACCTGCTCCGCACCACCATTTACCGATGTGACGATTAGGTTAGCGATTTTCATGAGACTTTAATTCTGCAACAATCGGATAAAGCCCGCAAAGTACGGCCAGCAAGACTCCTAGCAGTCCTTCCTTGTAGCCTTTTTTTCCTACAAAAGATTTCAGAAAGCGAATTTTGAATCCAAAAACTAAACTCCAAAAGCTCTTAGAAACCTTGATATCCTTGGCGCGCCAAGTGGTGTAGCGATTGAAACGATTCAATAAATCAGTGATGTTGTCGTCAACCAAATGCATGATTGGATTTTCTAACTTTCTGATTTCACCGTTGAAGCTGTAGGTCGGATGGATCTCTTTATCTTCGTCGTAATGTTTTAATCCGCGGTAAGAAAGCGTGTTACGCTCAAGCACACCAAGGATACGCAACCATCCATATTTCACCCACCTCTTACCAATATAATTCGCAATCGGCGCAGAAAATCCACAAGGTTTGGATTTGATTTTTGCCAAAATTTCGTCGCGAAGTTCAGGAGAAATTCTTTCGTCAGCATCAATTTCTAAAATCCACTCACATGTAGCCGCGTTCAGAGCCACATTGCGTCGTGCCCCTTCAATATTCCAAGAACCTTCGATGATTTTGTCGGTAAATCCCAAAACTATTTGCTTAGTTAAGTCAGTACATTTGTCGAGCACAACCACGATTTCATCAGCAAAATCAAGGCTGCACAAACAGTCAGAGATTTTCTTTTCTTCGTTATGTGCAACAATTACGGCGGAGATTTTCATCTTAATTTCATTTGAGATTTGACATGATTTTGCACGAAAAGTAGGTTGTCATTCATGCAAATGTCAAAGAGAAACCTACTCAAACTCACCTTACTCTCATCTGCATCCACACTGCTGTCCTGCAAACTCAAAAATCTCAATAAATCAAAATTCTTTGGAGAAAAAAATATGCCTTTTGAACTTCCAAAATTGCCTTACGCCAAAAACGCACTCACTCCCCATCTTTCCGAAAACACGATTAACTTTCACTACGGCAAGCACCACCAAGCTTACGTTACCAACCTCAACAACTTGATCGCCGGTACTGAGTTGGAAGGAAAATCGCTCGAGGAAATCATTAAAATCTCCGCTGCCGACAAGACTAAGGCCGGCATCTTCAACAATGCGGCACAGGTTTGGAATCATACATTCTACTGGAATTCAATGAAACCAGATGGTGGTGGCAAGCCTGCTGGTACGGTGTTAGTGAAGATTGAAGCCGATCTCGGCTCTTACGAGAATTTTGTCACCGAATTTAAAAATGCTGGAGCAACTCAGTTTGGATCAGGATGGGCCTGGCTTGTCCTTGATTCAGGAAAATTAAAGATCGTTAAAACTGGCAATGCTGAAACGCCGTTAACCACCTCTGCCAAGCCTTTGCTAACTATGGATGTTTGGGAACATGCTTACTACTTAGATTTCCAGAATGCCCGCGCAACCTACATTGACGCGTTCCTAAACCACCTCATCAACTGGGATTTTGTTGCCAAGAATCTATCCTAGGTCTCTACCTGCGGACGAACATCTAGCGCTTGTTCCTGCACTTCTGGTCAATGTATGTCTAATACACCTCCGCTCCGGTTCTTGTAACAAGAGCTATATGCCCATACACAACGAGATTCTAAACAGGTTCTAAAATTTGAAAAAATGAGACGCGCACAAATCGAAAGAAATACCAAAGAGACAAAAATCAAAGCTAGCGTAAACCTTGATGGCACCGGCTATTTCAAGGTCTCAACCGGCATTGGCTTTTTGAATCACATGGTCGAGCAGCTGTCGCACCATTCGCTAATCGACATTGATTTGGATGTGCAGGGCGATCTTCACATTGACTTCCACCACACCACTGAGGACTCCGCTCTTGCCTTGGGCGAAGCTGTAAAACAGGCACTCGGCGACAAAAAAGGAATCACTCGTTTTGGTCATTCTTACGTGCCAATGGATGAAACACTAAGCCGTTGCGTCATT
>VGDN01000127.1 GCA_016869695.1 Alphaproteobacteria bacterium | reverse complement strand
CTTTTCTAACGCGATTCTCTCCAAAGAGCTTCCTAAATATTCCATGTGATCAAAAGAGATTGGCGTGATCACCGTCGCCAGTTTTTTCTCGATAATGTTGGTCGCATCAATCCTTCCACCCATCCCGCATTCAACAACCAGAAAGTCTGCCGGTGTTTTGGCAAAAGCCAAAAATGCGCCGATCGTGAAAGCTTCCATAAAAGTCAGTGGCGTTTCAGCTGCGGCAATCCTGGTCTCCTCCATCACTTCAAACAAAAATCCGTCCGAGATTTTCTCACCGGCAAGCACTATTCTCTCGTTACAATCATGCAGATGGGGCGAGGTGTAAACATGTACATTTTTTCCAGTGCAGGAAAAAATCTTCGCGATTAGCGCAATGGTCGAACCCTTGCCATTCGTGCCCGCGACATGAATCACCGGCGGTAGTTTTTGCTGAGGATTGCCGAGCTTCTCAAGCACCACAGCCATCCGCTCAAAGACAGTTTCATAATCAATCTCGCGCTTGCCGAGTGTTGAGGGAATTGGCCAGTGAGGGAGATAAACCATTTAGGAATTAGGATTTAGGAATTAGGATTTTTTTGTACTAAGGATAACAAAAATGACATTTTTCTGTTCGTCATTGCTAGTGCGTAGCACGAAGCAATCCATATTTTTACCAACACCGATAAGCTGGATTGCTTCACGCTTTGCTCTCGCAATGATACTATTCTGTTATTTTCCGATTTTAGCTCACTCCAAACCCACCCTTACCGCGAATGGTTTTGTCGATTTTTCTGCCGCTGTTCACGATCAAACTATAAAAAACCACATCTACAGAAATAAGGTTGTGGGTAACGACTCGCAGCTTTTTTTAAAAGCGATGATGCCGCTGGATGGCGTAAAATATGGGGCAGTGACTAAGTTTGAGATGAACTACAACTCCGATAAGCGTAACGAAAATCCTAATCTTGATCAGGCTTTTATCTTTGTGGAAGGCTGGTTGGGTAAGGTTGAGTTTGGGAATAATCAGGCAGTGAATCAGAAAGTGAAGGCAGGGACAAGCCGTTTGGTACGTGGTGCGGGAGGGATTAACGGGAAATATTTAGAGAATGTAAATTTACCCGATTCTGAGTTTATTTTGCTGGCACAGTCACCGATTGGTCACGGCGGTTATAGCAAATCAGCCTTACGCCCATATGCCCGTAGCCAGTTCCGTGCATTAAAAGATGATAGCTTTGATGGCGTGGAAGATGCGACAAAAATCAGCTACTACTCACCTAGAATCAAAGGCTTGCAGCTCGCAGCAAGCTACGCGCCAAACAGCGGAAATATTGGCGTGACAAAGCAAACTGTGCGCGATGCCAACTTCGTTAAAATCGAAAATATTTTTTCTGCCGCCGCGAGTTACGAAGAAGATTTTGACAATCTTACAGTTGAGCTTTCAGCAACGGCAGAGCATGGTCATAGCCGTTCCACGCGGCATGGAAATCTTTTTGCTTACGATTTTGGTAGTAGTCTTAGCTATTTCGGATTCACAATTGGCGCAACTTATAGCTCTTGGGGTAAATCTTTACAAACTGATCCAAAGACCAATACATCTTATTACACACTTGGTATCTCATACCGTTTCGGCCCTTTTGCCACCAGCCTCAGCAATCTCGAGAGTACTTGCCAAAAAAACAAATATTCTGCCACTTCTCTTGGTTTTGACTACAAACTAACTCGTGACTTGATGCCTTATTTCGAACTGACAAATTTTTCTTTCGACCCATCCAGCCAAGCAGTAGCAAGCAACCGTGGCTATGCAGTCCTAACAGGAATTTTATTTTCCTTTTAATAGCGACTACCGACTACCGACTATCAACTACCTACTAAGACTAAAAAATGAGTATTGCTGCCCTAGATTCCTACCTCCTTCCCATAAAACAGATCCTTGATCGCGACGGGGTAAACGAAGTATCGATTAATCGTCCGCATGAGGTTTGGATTGAAATGAAGGGCGATATGTTTCGCGAGGAGTTGCCGAGTTTTGATCTTGAGCATTTAAAGTCTCTCGGTCGTCTTGTTGCCCAATCAACCGAGCAGCGACTTAGTGAAGAAGAGCCACTACTCTCCGCAACTTTGCCGAATGGTTACCGTATCCAGGTCGTCTTCCCGCCAGCAGCAGAGCAGGGCTGTGTGATAATGTCGATTCGTAAGCCTTCGAGCCTAAGCTGGACTTTGGATGATTACGACAAAATGGGGATGTTCGACACAACTTCGGTTGGCGAGATTGAAGATAAGAATGCGCTGATCCTAGCGAAACTTCTACAACTCAAGCGTATCAAAGAGTTCCTCTATCGCGCCGTTCTCTACAAAAAAAACATCATCATTTCGGGCGGCACCTCCACCGGTAAAACCACTTTCACCAACGCGATGATCCGCGCCATTCCGCATGATGAGCGTCTGATTACGGTTGAAGACGCGCGCGAAATTGATCTTAGCATGAACCCAAATCGCGCTCATTTGCTGGCATCAAAAGGGGGGCAAGGTCGTTCAAAAGTTACAACGCAAGATTTGATTGAAGCCTGTCTACGTCTACGTCCAGAACGTATCATCGTTGGTGAGTTGCGCGGCTCGGAAGCATTTAGTTTTTTACGCGCCATCAACACTGGTCACCCGGGATCAATCTCCACGCTGCACGCTGACACGCCACTCATGGCGCTTGAGCAGCTTAAGATGATGGTGATGCAGGCGGGACTCGGCATGACGCCAACAGAAATCACTTCTTACATCAAAAGTGTCGTCGACATCGTGGTGCAGTTAAAGCGCGGTGGCAAAGGTCGGCGCTACATCTCCGAGATTTATTTTCGTGCGATTCATAACAAACCAGAAACTGTTTAGTGCCCAGTGCCCAGAGGTATGAGAGCCTTGGCACTGAGCACTAAAAACTAAAAACTAATGCGTTCACGTTTCTTCGATAAAAAATTTGAATTTCTCACTATCGCGCAAGTGCTTGATATTACTGGTGCAAGACTGGTTGGGGATTGTGATACTGCGCAAAGAATTTCTGATGTTGCGACGTTAGAAAAAGCTACGTTTTCCGAAATTTCTTTCGTGAATTCCGGACAATATTTGGAGAAATTTTTGAATTCGAAGGTTGGGTTTTGTTTGCTAGAAGAAAAATACGCAAGTAAGGCACCACAAGGGATGGTGGCCTTAATTCATAAAAATCCTTATTTTGCTTATGCCCAAATAGCCGCCAGTTTTTATCAAGTTAAGAAGCCGAATTTTTCTACTACTTCAAATGCAAAAATCGGCGAAGGAACAGTTGTTGCGCCAAATGCTTATGTTGGTAATGATGTTGAAATCGGCAAAAACTGTGTGATCGCGCCAGGCGCGTCAATTATGGAGGGATGCGTGATTGGCGATGGATGTGTGATAAATGCCAATGCGACAGTTTCTTTTGCGATGATCGGAAAAAATTCGGTGA
>VGDN01000126.1 GCA_016869695.1 Alphaproteobacteria bacterium | reverse complement strand
AACTGAAGATGCCAACTTCTGACCTTGTCTTTTTTGTAAAAATTCACTCGAAGAATTTGGCTGTATCACTTGATACAGCCTGCATTCTCTGTCGTGATTTTTCCTAAAAAATCCTTTGTCATAAGTTGGCATCTTCAGCTGGAATGGGTATAGATTTTTCTTGAGAGCGAAGCGAACTAGAAAAATCAAACGATCTGCAACTCGCGAAGCGAGTAATCCCTTCTCTTCCGCCATCCGCTTTCGCTTCACTACAGTGCAATTACGATGGAATGATTAGCAAACACAATGTTGTGCTTTGCTACGCTGTAATAAGAAGTGTGCGCAAGTGGGGGTAAGCGAGCCTGTCCAACACAAGCGTTATTTAGGATTACTTAGCAACTCTTGTAGCTCTCCTGATTGAAACATCTCCTTTACGATGTCGCAACCACCGATGAATTGGCCTTTGATGTAAAGCTGAGGAATGGTTGGCCAATCGGAAAAATCCTTGATACCTTGCCGAATTTCGGGGTCGCGTAGCACATCAATATCAATAAAATCCATGCCGAGATTTTTTAAGATTTGCACAACAACAGCTGAAAAGCCGCATTGTGGAAAATCCTTCGTGCCCTTCATGTAAAGCACGATGTCATTGCTTGAGATTGTTTCCTGAATTTTTTTTTGAATGTCAGACATTTGTCGAAACTTGTAGGACTTATGTAGTGACTGGATTTTCCGATGGATTTTTTGCGTTTTCTAAAAATAGCGCCGCAGCACACACAGACAAATGACGTAGGCCAGAGGCCGAGTAATTTGTAACCCACACAACTAAAAATAAAAAAGTTTGCGAGTACATAGGTGAGGAATGCATTTTTAGAAAACGCAAAAAAGCACCGAAAAAAACCGTTACTACATAAGCCCTGTTTTGATTTGTAGGGCATGGAGCGTGGTTCCCAGAATTCCTTTTAATGCTTCGTTAACGATTTTGTGCTGCTCGATCTTTGTTTTTCCTGAAAAGCTTATGTCGGCGATATCTAATGAATAATGATCTGAATCGCCCACCAAATCAGTGATTTTTATTTGGGCTGTCGGGAATTTCTCGCGAAGAATTTTTTCTAAATCTTGTTGTGGGAGGGGCATGTTTTGTCATCCTGAACCTGTCGAAGGATAACGGCCACGCCTCGACAGGCTCAGCGTGACCGTAAGTAATTATTTCCTAACCAAAGAAACCACGGCGTTTTTTTGGAGCGCCACCATCTCTATCATCGCGATCTCTTCTGTCACGACGGTCTCCTCCGCGGTCATCGCGATCGGAGCGATCACGATAGTCGCGACGTTCACGACGGTCATCGCGATCACCTCTATCACGATCACGACCACCACGACGATCATCACGATCGCCACGATCGCCACGATCACGACGATCTCCACGATCTTCGCGATCGGAGCGTCCACCGAACTCTCTTTCATCAACCATTTGTGGCTTGTTGGCCAAGCGGTCAGTGATGTCTTCACCGGTTGTTTGATCAACACAGCGATAGCTTAGTTTTGGACGACCTCTCTTGTCGAAGCCAATTACTTTAACTTTGATCACATCGCCTTCATTGATGATGTCCTCAACGAAATCGACACGATATTCGGCGAGTTCAGAAATATGAACGAAGCCATCGCGGTTATTAGAGATGCTAACGAACGCGCCAGCATCAATCACCTTCACCACTGGTCCTTCATAAATATCGCCAATTTCTGGCTCGAAAGTGATCTCGTGAATCATAGCAATCGCTTTTTTCACAGACTCATGATTGCTAGAAGAAATCTTCACCAGACCGCTGTCATCAATATCTACAGCTGCACCAGAAACTGCGCAAATTTCTTTAATCACTGCGCCACGAGCACCGATTACTTCACGAATTTTCTTTTGTGGAATAGTCAAGGTTTCAACACGCGGAACATTGTGATTCAGCTCAGTTCTAGCTGCAGACATCACCGCGTTCATCTTTTCCAAGATATGCATTCTGCCGACATGAGCTTGCTCAAGGGCGCGCTGCATGATTTCGGTAGTGATGCCGTTGATCTTGATGTCCATTTGTAGCGAAGTGATGCCACTTGCAGTTCCCGCTACTTTGAAATCCATGTCACCCAAATGATCTTCATCACCCATGATGTCAGAAAGGATTACGTAGTTACTGCCTTCTTTAATCAAACCCATCGCGATACCAGAAACCGGAGCCTTAAGCGGCACACCAGCATCCATCAAAGCAAGTGAAGCGCCACAAACTGTTGCCATTGAAGACGAGCCGTTTGATTCGGTGATTTCAGAAACCACGCGCGCTGTGTAGCTGAATTGTTCAGCAGTTGGGAATACCGGATTTAGCGCTCTCCAAGCCAATTTGCCGTGGCCAATTTCGCGACGTCCCGGAGCTTTTAGCTGACCAGTTTCTCCCACTGAGTAAGGAGGGAAGTTGTAGTGAAGCATGAAGGATTCTTCCAGCATGCCTGGATCAAGATTTTCAACCAACTGCTTGTCTTTGCCGGTGGCACCAAGGGTTGTAGTAACCAAGGCTTGAGTTTCGCCACGAGTGAAAAGAGCGCAGCCGTGAACTTGTGGAAGCAGACCGGTTTCAACTTCGATGCGACGGATGTCGGTTGGTGAGCGTCCGTCAATACGCACGCTGCTTTTTAGAATGTCGTTACGAACGATTTCTTGGGAAAGAATTTTGAAGATTGATTTCGCTTTGTTATCATCAACGCCTTTCGCCTCACTGACGAAAGAGGCTTTGATATCAGCAAGGATTTGGTCGAGATCAGCTGTACGAACTCGCTTTTCTTGCTTCTTATAAGCAGCAATCAAGCGATCGCCGATAAAGTTAGCGATTTCGTTTTTAAGGGCAGAATCATCTTCTTTTACTGCTTCAATTTTCTTCTTACCACATTCAGCAGCAAGTTCGTTGATCATTGTAATGATTGGCTGGAAGGACTCGTGAGCGAAATTTACTGCTTCAAGCATTTTGCTTTCAGAAAGCTCTTTTGCTTCTGATTCAACCATCAAGACAGATGATCTGGTACCAGCAACCACAAGGTCTAGTGCGCTTTGCTTAATTTCTTCGTTGCTTGGATTGAGGACGAATTGGTCATTGATCAAAGCAACTCTTGCGCCAGCAACTGGTTCTAAAAATGGAGCTTCAGAAATTGCTAAGGCTGCAGAGGCGCCAACTAGAGCGGCGATGTCTGGAGTGCAGGTTGGGTCGTAAGAAAGAACGGTACAAACCACGTTAACTTCATTGTAAAAGTTAGACGGGAAGAGCGGGCGAATTGGGCGGTCAATTAAGCGAGAAGTCAGGGTAGCAGCATCTGAAGGCTTAGTTTCGCGTTTGAAAAATCCGCCCGGAATTTTTCCGGCAGCATAAGATTTTTCGAGATAATTAACGGTAAGCGGGAAGAAATCCGCACCAGCCATTGCTTTGCCGGCAACCGTTACTGCGCAAAGGACTGTT
>VGDN01000125.1 GCA_016869695.1 Alphaproteobacteria bacterium | reverse complement strand
TGATTTTGGTTCAACCGAAACTTCGATTACCGGCTCAGGGAAAACCATGCGCTCGAGAACGATGTTGTAGTCAGATTCAACAAGAGTGTCGCCAGTGGTTGTGTCTTTCAAACCAGCAAGGGCAACAATGTCGCCGGCATGGGCTTCCTTAATGTCTTCGCGGTTATTGGCATGCATCAAGAGGATGCGACCGACGCGTTCTTTTTTGTTTTTAGTTGTGTTGGCAGCGCCAGTGCCCCCAGCAAGAATGCCGGAATAAATACGGACAAAAGTAAGTGAGCCAACAAATGGGTCGGTCATGATTTTAAACGCCAATCCCGCAAATTTTTTGTCGCCGCAATTTATGCTAATTGGTTGCTCAGTTTTAAGGTCGATTGCTGGAATTTCTTTGATGTCGACCGGGCTTGGCAGAAAATCTACAACCGCATCTAGTAAGGTTTGGACACCTTTATTTTTGAAGGCAGTTCCGTTCAAAACTGGAACGAAAGCGCCAGCGATTGTCGCTTTGCGAATGCAGCGCTTGAGGTCATCTTCAGAGATTTCTTCACCACCCAAATATTTTTCCATTAGCTGGTCATCTTGCTCAACCGCCGCTTCAACTAGTTGCTCGCGATATTGCTTGGCCTTGTCAAGAAGATCGGCCGGGATTGCTTCAAGGGTGTAATCCGCGCCCATTGTCTCATCTTTCCAAACGACCGCTTTCATTTTGATGAGGTCGATCAATCCGCCATAATTTTCAGCTTCGTGGATTGGAAGTTGAACTGGAACTGGACGAGCACCCAAGCGGGTTTTCATCATATCCACGCAACGATAAAAATTCGCGCCGATGCGATCCATTTTGTTAACGAAACACATTCTTGGAACGCGATATTTGTTAGCTTGGCGCCACACTGTTTCGGATTGCGGCTCAACCCCAGCAACGGCGTCAAATACAGCAACCGCGCCATCAAGTACGCGAAGGGAGCGCTCTACTTCGATGGTGAAATCTACGTGACCAGGCGTGTCGATGATGTTGATTCGGTGATTCTTCCAGAAGCAAGTTGTTGCCGCCGAAGTGATTGTGATACCGCGCTCTTGCTCTTGTTCCATCCAGTCCATTGTAGCCGCGCCATCATGCACTTCGCCGATTTTGTGCGACTTTCCAGTGTAAAAAAGGATGCGTTCAGTTGTGGTAGTTTTACCGGCGTCGATATGCGCCATAATTCCGATGTTGCGGTATTTTTCGATTTCGATTTGACGAGGCATAAAATATTAGTCGTTAAAAAAGGGCGGGCAAGGTAGGGATCACTTCTTATTTGACAACAATCCCCAAAGAAAATCTTTAACACGAGCACGCAGCGAATTTCCCTTTGTGCCGCGCAAATAGGAGTGGAAGGAGCAGTAGTGGTATTTGAAGCGAAAGCGATATTTGGTGATGTTGAAATCGGCGGTATTTTTGTAGAAAAGCTTACGCACCTGCATCTTGTCTGGGTGGAAGACTAAAATAAAATTGAAGTAGAGCTGATATTCACCAGCGGAATGAGCGTGGTTGGCATGCTTGAGAAAAATTTTATAAAATGGATCACCACCACCATCATGTGCTTCCACACGCGCAAACAGATCGCGCAAAATCTCACGATTAAAAACCATGTGATGGCTGATGCCGGAAATTGTCTGGAATTTTCTTGGAAGATTTTCGACGGCGATTTCGGGTAATAATTTTCTGATATGGTCAGCAACTCTTCGGTCAAAATCACGACGCTCAATCTTGGTGTCTTTGCTAATATTGTAGAGAGCTCGACCTTGCGAATCGAGCATGTGAACACGCCGAAAAAACACCGTGTCACTGTCGAGGATTAAAATATTTTCGCTGATGTCAGGGATGGTGAAGGCGGCATAAAGCTTGAGGAGTTGCTGAAAATACCAACCAGCAGAACCGCCTACATAACTAGCAACTTCATTAAAGGAAAAAGGGAACAGAGACTCATCAAACCATTCAGCCTTGTTGGTGTAACGCTGTTTGGAGACAACAATAATTCTGCGAACGCCGCTTATTTTTTTACGCACGGCATCAATGCAATATTCGAGAATTGGGAGGTCTTTTTCGTGTGCGGGAATTACAACGTCAAACTGCGTCACACTACCATCTGTAATGTGCGAATGCTTTGTTCGCTTCAGCCATCTTGAAGACTTCTTCTTTCTTCTTTGCCGCCCAACCTTTGTTTTCGAGAGACTCAAGAACCACGGTCACAACTTTAGTTTTGAGATCTTTCCCCTTGATGTTCTCGATGCCAATCTTCAGCCATTTAAGCGCAAGGGCAGAACCGCGACGAGGAGAAACTTCAACTGGGATTTGGTATGTTGCACCACCAATACGACGAGATCTAACTTCAACTCGCGGAATCACGTTTTCCAGGGCTTCTTTGAAGATTACGACCGGATGTTTTTTAAGCTTTTTTTCGAGCTCGTTGAAAGCTGAATAAACCGATTTTTCGACAACTGATTTTTTTCCATCATTCATCAAACGGTTGACAAACCTGGATACGATTACTTCACCATATTTTGCGTCAGGGAAAATTTTTCTGACTCTTGCTGCTCTTCTTCTCATGTGTTAAGTTTGGTAATTGTTAGAAATGGGTCAGACACCCTGCGGGTGTCAGACCCTGACCGAGATGGGTCTCTGGCACCTTTGGTGCCTGACCCCTTTTTAATTACTTAGGCTTCTGTGCGCCGTACTTGGAGCGCGCTTGCTTACGATTTTTTACACCTTGAGTATCAAGGGAACCGCGAACGATGTGGTAACGAACACCTGGCAAGTCTTTCACGCGACCACCGCGGATCGCTACAACAGAGTGCTCTTGCAGATTGTGACCTTCGCCCGGGATGTAAGCAATTACTTCAAATCCGTTGGTCAACTTAACACGAGCAACTTTACGCAAAGCTGAGTTCGGTTTTTTTGGAGTGGTTGTATAAACACGAGTACAAACGCCTCTTTTTTGAGGACAACCTTTCATCGCTGGGACCTTATTTTTCGCGGTCTGCTTGATTCTCGGCTTTCTGATTAGTTGATTGATTGTCGGCATTAGACTTAGGGTAATTCAAATTAAGCTTAAAAATTTGGGGGCGCGCCTTCTAGGGATGGTTAACTGTTAGTCAACTTGGAAAATTAGTGCCCAGGCACTCATAAACCTCTGGGCACTGGGCACTGAATTAGTGAGCACTACAAATTTTTTGCGTTACCAGCAAGATATTCTGCCACGCCTTTCGCATCAGCCTTCATTCCTTTCTTACCCTTATTCCATCCAGCAGGACAAACTTCACCATGCTCTTGGAAAAATTTGAGTGAGTCGACCATGCGGATCGCTTCGTCGATGTTACGTCCAAGTGGCAAGTCATTCACAACTTGGTGACGAACCACACCTTCTTGATCAATCAAAAAAGTACCGCGCAGAGCAACAGCATCTCCCATCAAAACATCATAATCACGAGCGATTGATTTGGTTAGATCGGCAACGAGCGGA
>VGDN01000124.1 GCA_016869695.1 Alphaproteobacteria bacterium | reverse complement strand
AGAATGCTTAGTGCTGACATGACCACTATTGCTGCGATGGAAGAGGTGATTGCAGACAGCAACGGTGCCGAACCACAAGTTTGGATTCCGCAATTAATAGAGATTTTAAAGGAGTTGGAAGAAGAGCGGATTGCCGCACAAAAAGAGAAGCTCAGACAAGAAGCAGTAGCGAGGATGAATGCACTACGGAGAGGGGATTAGGGAATTAAGAATTGTAGCGCTTTGAGCTGCATTTACCTACAACAAGCGGCAATTATAAATTTCTAATTATCAATCCTTCCCCGCTGCCTTTACAAAGAAGGAAAAGATTTTTTGATCTGCTGGTGAGACATTAAATTCCGGATGCCACTGTACTCCCAAGCAAAATGGATAATTCGGTTTTTCGACCGCTTCGATCACCCCGTCAGAAGCGCGTGCTGACACAATTAAGCCTTTGCCCACCTGCTTCGCCGCCTGATGATGTGAGGAGTTAGTTTTGATTTTTTCCTCGCCAATAATTCCGAAAAGCTGCGAATTTTTTTCGATTAAAACCTCGTGGTAAGCAGTTTTATAATCCTTGAATTCGGCAGTATGACTTTGCTCGTGATCCATGAATCTTCCTGTGTCTGGAATGTGCTGAATCACCGATCCGCCATGCAAAACATTAATCAGCTGCATGCCGTTGCAGATTCCAAATATCGGCTTCCCAGCTGCTAGGGCTCTAGTTCCAACCTCCCATTCAAACGACTCACGTACCTCATTTAACTTAACTGTAGAATGAATTTCGCTCACGCCGTAACGCTTTGGATGGATATCAAAATGACCGCCAACAATCAGCAAGCCGTCGCAAGTTTTTAGGTAAAAATCGATGAGGTCGTAATCGTAAGTAAGTAGTATTGCTGAACCTCCGGCGGCATTAATTGCCTCAACGTAATTGGCGCACAGGGCGTAATAATTTCTTACGGAATAGCCGGATGAGGAACCTTCTTTGTAGTCAGGAATGATGCCGATTAAGGGACGCATTTTGGATTTATTATTGATTTTCGATTGAGGAGGCGAGTGCGGCGAGCCTTGCAACTAGTGAGTAAGTCTCGGTGATTTGATCTTTGGCAATGCCTAGTTGGAGTTGATCTTCGGTTAGATTTTGTAAGTCAAAAAAATTGGCGCCGGGAGAGTTTAAACTGATTTTCTCGTCACGAGTTTCATTAACACGAAACAGGTTTCCTACTACTTGTCCGTTGATTAGATAAATCATTGGCTCGGCAATTTTGCCATCAATTTTGTCATCAGTTCTGATGCCTTCTTGGATCATCACTTTTTGCGTCTGAATTGATCCTTTCAGCATGTTCATTTTGTTGCGCTCTTTCTTATTTATTTCCAAAACCTCTTGCCCAGAGAAGACTGGCCAAACCGCGATTCCGTAGGTTCCGTTGTCAGCTTTAATGTAGCAGTAAGGCTCGTCATTAATGCCGTATTCCTGATATTTTTTACGGATGTTTTTGATCAACTCGTCGACATTCTGAGCCAAACATTCGACGCCTTTTTTCTCTTTAAAATTCACCTCGTCACAAGAGCGATGCATTGAAGAAATCAGCCAGGGGTCAATTTCCAGAATCTCTGCCAACTCAGCAGCCAAGAGGTTGTAGATCGTAAAGTGATTTGATTTTCTGCGCAGATGCCAACCCATTTTTACCGGCGGAACAGTTTTAACATTCGCCAAAATTTCCGGCGCGCCGTTGGTTAGATCATTGTTGAGTACCACCAAATCCGCCTCGTGCAGATCTTTTTCCTGTAGCAAAAAAGTCGGAACTATGCCGTTCTCCTCAAGCGGAATCAGCGTTCCTACCCCCACTTCTCGTCCTTCACTTAAAATCTCAATCAGGCTTGCGACGTTTAGCCAGTAGCGCTGGTTACGAGTGTGATTTTCTGGAATGATTAAAATTTTTTTCGTGCTGACAGCTTCGTTGGTGATTTTTTTGGCAAGAATTTTTGACTCAAAAGAGAGGTTGTTGAACCCAGCTGGAAAGCAGTTGGTGTCAATCGGGGCAAGCTTCAAGCCATTGTGGCGTAAATCGACAGAGTTGTAAAAAAGCGGAGGAGTCGCCGCAAATTTTTGCGCAAAAAATTCAGCAATTTTTTCGCGCTTAAGACTGGTTTGTTTAAAAAGAATTTCGTGCATAAAAGGGGTTAGACACCTTGCTGGTGTCGGACCCCAATAAAAACGACAGCGATCTAAAAATCAGCAATCAAAGCAGCCTTAAATGCTCGTGGTGAGCCAGGGAGGATGTTGCTGTTGTTGTGAGCGGTTTGGGCATAGCCGCGGTCGAAAAGATTTTCGACATTGAGCTGCAAGCGGTAAGATGGATTGATGCGGTAATACAGAGCTCCGTCGAAGCGAGTGAAGCCTTTCAAGATCACCGAATTATTCGCCCCAGCAAACTGATGCGACTGACTTACGACACCCAAACCGGCAGCCCAGTTTTTGGTGAAGTCATATTTATTCCACAGAGAGAAACTGTTGTGCGGAATGAGGGCGACTTTCTTGCCGGCGGAATAGTTGTTGGTTGCTTTAGTGACCACCGCATCTTGAAAGCTGTAACCAAGAATTGTTTGCCACTCATCAGTGATTTTGCCGGTGACGGCTAGCTCGAGGCCTTTGGTGCGCGATTGGCCAGTGAGGACAACATATCCCGATTCATTTGTGGCCGGAGTGTTGCTGCGATTAAGCTGGAAGAGAGCGGCTGACAAGTTGATTTTCGGCGTCACATCCCATTTCGCACCCACTTCGTAATTCTGGATTTTTTCTGGCTCTAAACCATCGAATGCTGTGGTAGAGGTGATTAGCGCAGTATCAAACTGATCACCAACGCTTGGCTGATAGGTCACGCCATAGCTACCATAAAACGAAACAGATTTTTGTGGCTTGATTACTAAGCCAGCACGCGGCGAGAGCAGAGTATCGATGCGCCCGTAATTTTTATTATTTGCACGATCTTTGAGTTTGGTCTCGAACTTATCCAAACGTAATCCTGCGGTAAGTTGCAAATGCTCATTGATGTCGGCTTGATCTTGCAAATAGGAAGCAAGCACACGGACATCTGATTCAAGATTCTGGGCAATAGTGCTGTAGGTGAATGAGTCGTAGGTGATTGGGTTGCTAAGAGATACCGATGATGAACTCGGCACATTACTTCTGACTTTGGTCGAATTTTGCGAAGTCACTTCTACTCCAAACAAAGCCACATGTTTCACCGAGCCAGTCTCAAACTTCTTAGTTAAATCGGTTTGGTTAGTGAAGTTGTCGCGCTCACTTTTGGTTTGGTAGGCGGAGAGGCTGAGGGTAGTTCCACTAATCGTGCCTGGCACAACATTGCGGTAGAATTTGTGATTATTGGTGAAGCGCGTGCTGTTTCTAAGGGCAAGGCTCTTGTCAAAATCATGAGTGATTGTGCCGTAAACCGAGTTGATCTGTGTGTTTGCGACATTTTCGTTAGGGGCGCCGAAAAAGCTCGAAGCGTTGGTTTTGTAAGGCG
>VGDN01000123.1 GCA_016869695.1 Alphaproteobacteria bacterium | reverse complement strand
CAGAACCAGCCTTTAAATTCGCCTTCGCCCATGATTGGGATGCAGCCTAAGTGAGTGCAGATTTCGATGGTTACCAACCATTCCGCCTTGCCTTCCTTAACGCGATCTCTGTCTTCTTGTGGGTCACGCATGGTCGTGATGTTGGCATTGTCCGCATCGCTAATTTCATCTTCGGTACGTCTCCTGATTGATACTGGCTTGCCGCGCCACATTACTTTTTTTTCTTCGCCAATTTTTATTCCAGAAATATCTACCTCGACGGAAGCAAGCGCCTGCACGTCGCTTGATGGGTTCATGCTGTCAACAAAAGGAAGGATTGCACAGGAAGCGCCGATGCCGGCAGTGGCGTAAGCCGCAGTTGTAAGTAGTTTACGACGGCTTTCGTCTTTTAAAGAATCGGACATTGTTTTTAAGGGGAATTGTCAGGAAAAAGCGCGCGCTTTCTATTCCCCGTTAGACAAAAAACAACCTCCCCCATGACAATTCTACGAATCAAAAAACTGGAAAATGGTAAAGATTTACCTGTGCCGAAATATGAGACTGCAGGCAGTGCTGGCGTGGATTTGTTGGCAGCGATTGATGAGCAAATCATGCTTAAATCTGGTGAGACAAAATTGGTCAAAACCGGAATCGCGATTGCGCTAGAAAAAGGATTTGAAGCGCAGGTTCGTCCGCGTTCTGGACTGGCTCTGAAGAATGGGATTACCGTTCTGAACACGCCGGGAACCATTGATTCAGACTATCGCGGCGAGGTGTGTGTAATCCTTATCAACCACGCAAAAACTGACTTTGTAATTACCCGCGGCATGCGCATCGCGCAGATGGTGATTGCTCGTTACGAACAAGCAAAAATCGAGGAAGTTTTGGATTTGGATGAAACGACGCGCGGTGTTGGAGGGTTTGGATCAACTGGTGTTTCGTGAGTACTAAAAATCTGCTCCAAGAAAATACGCTAAATTTTTAAGTCAGGAAAAAATTAACACGGTTTGAGATCATGACGCCACTAGCTTCCAAAAACATTCTTAAAGATGTGGTCGATGTTTTTGGTGTGATAGGAGAAGTCGAAGAGTAATTCGAGTTTTGCTGTTCCCAGCTTCGTAGCGATTTCCTTATCGGCCTTAAGTAGCTCTAAAAAGCTGTTTGATTCGCCAGCCCAAATTTTCATCGCATTGCTTTGAACGATGCGATATGCCTCTTCGCGCGCGATTCCCGCTTCTTCAATCAAGGTCAAAAGCACGCGTTGTGAGAAGACTAGACCGCCCAGTCTGTCTAAATTTTTCTGCATATTTTTTTCGTGGACGACCAAATTCTCGACGAGACCAACTAAGCGATTAAGGGCGAAATCCAGTGTTACTGTAGCATCGGGAGCAATCATGCGCTCAACGGAAGAATGTGAAATGTCACGCTCATGCCAGCTGGTAACATTCTCCAGTGCAGGAATGACAGCGCTTCTAACCATCCTAGACAGGCCGGTCAGATTTTCACTAAGCACCGGATTACGTTTGTGCGGCATAGCCGAAGAACCCTTCTGTCCTTTTGAAAAAAACTCCTCCGCTTCCAAAACTTCTGTGCGCTGCAAGTGACGAATCTCGATTGCGAGATTTTCAATCGAGGAAGCGACTACTGCTAGAGCTGCGAAAAACGCGGCGTGACGGTCTCTGGGGATAATCTGACTCGACACGGTTTCTTCTGCTAAACCAAGTTTTTCGGCGACATATTTTTGGACGAAGGGATCGACATTGGCGAAGGTTCCAACCGCGCCAGATATGGCGCAAACCGCGATTTCTTTTTTAGCATTTTTTAAGCGAATGAGGTTGCGCTCAAACTCAGCGTAGAAGCGTGCAAGCTTCAAACCAAACGTCACCGGCTCAGCATGGATGCCGTGTGAGCGCCCAACGCAGACAGTGTTTTTATGTTCGAAGGCACGTTTTTTTAGAGCGATAAGCAGACGCTCAAGATCAGAAATTAAAATGTCTGAAGCCTGAGCGAGTTGGGCGGAGAGGCAGGTGTCAAGCACATCGGAGCTAGTCATTCCGTAGTGAACAAAACGCGAATTTTCGCCAACCAATTCCGCCAAGTGAGTGAGGAAAGCGATGACATCATGCTTGGTCACCGACTCAATTTCATCGACACGCTTTGCGTCAAATTTTCCGCCAGATTTTAGGAAATTTTCACGAATGCGCGAGGCGGTTCCATTTGGCGCTACACCTATCTTCTCAAGTGCTTCAAGTGCGTAAATTTCAATGTCGAACCAGATTTGGTATTTGTTTTCCTGCGACCAAATCATGGTCATTTCAGGACGGGAATAACGGGGGATCATGATATTAGTGCTCAGTGCTCAGTGCTCAGTGCCGAGGCTCTCATAATCTCTGAGCACTGGGCACTTTTGCACTGGGCACTAAATTAAAATTCAGAGTTTTGTAGGAACAAAATCGAGCCGAGGAGGTCGACCGGGTTGATTTGTTTTTGGAAGAGTAGGCACAAAAAAAGAGCGACACAAATCGCGGGAGCGAAGGGAAAAGTTTCGTCTTTCTTTAACTTCTGCCAAAGCACGCCGAACAGGGTACCAAGTACCCCGCTAAGCAACATGAAAGTGAGAAAATTTTTTGTGCCGAGGGCAAATCCAGAGATGAAAAAGAACTTCAGATCATCAATTCCGAGTGCGTCAATGTGAGCGGCGAAGTGGAAAAAAAGCCAAAGCGCAACACCAAATCCGAGGTAGAGAAAAGCAGCGGGAATATTGGCCAACACTGCTGGAGTGCCGCCTTTAAGAATCACTAAAATCGTCACCAAGATCGCTAAGAAATATTGCAGCGAGTCGGGAATAAAATATTCCTCGAGGTCAATTATGACCATACAAATTAAGGTCGTGGCAATGGCAAAGAGAGTGAATGTTTGGGCATTAAGATTTCTGTTGAGTGCAAAGTAAACGGTCAGAAACGCAGCCAAAAAACTGAGCTCGATCAGTGGATAACGTAAGGAAATCCTGGTGTGGCAGTTCGAGCATTTGCCGCGTTGGAAAATCCAGGAGAAGAGTGGAATCAAGTTTACGGCTTTTAGTTTGTAGCCACAATTCGGACACTGAGATCGTGCAAAAATGATCGGCTGTTTGCGGGCTAAGCGGTAACTAACCAGCGTACCGAAACTGCCGAAAATCAAGGCGATAACAGCGACTAAAAAAATTTGCATTTCGGCAGTGAGGTAGGAGAAGATTTGCATTTGTCCCTGCTTAAAACTTAGTCCAAAAAATGAGAATCTGGTTAAAGAGTTTGCTGATTTTTGCACTGATTTTTTCTGCCACTTGTAGCAAGAAAAAACCCGCGCGGATTGTGAATCGTGGCCATGTTGTTTACGGCAAAAATGGTAAAATCAGTAAGACAAAAAAAGCGCACGAGTTCAAGCAAGTTGAGATTGAAAAAGGTGATACGCTGCATTCGGTCGCCAAGAAAAATCAGATTTCTGTTCGCGAGTTAGTTAATGAGAACAGGCTTGATCCACCTTACGAAATTAAGGTTGGG
>VGDN01000122.1 GCA_016869695.1 Alphaproteobacteria bacterium | reverse complement strand
TACAGATAAGGGGTTTGTCCAAGTGATAACTTCTTACACAAATCCTGAATCTCAGGAGCCCGTCGTAGAGCGATCTACGGCGGGTTTTCTAATTTTATATCTTTGGTTTATTCACTTCATATTACCGCTCGCTTACGCGAGCGCAAGCGAAGCGAATTGAGTGTTACAGAACCTACGCATAGTTAGTTCTGGGCGCCAAATCGAATTTTAACTAACTGCGTAATTGTCTGTCATGGAAGAGCAATTCATAAAAGTCGTCGGTGCGAAAGAGCATAATCTGAAAAATGTTAGCATTGAAATTCCCAAGAACCAGTTGGTTGTAGTCACGGGGTTAAGCGGTTCAGGAAAATCATCTTTGGTTTTCGACACGATTTATGCCGAAGGTCAGCGTCGTTTTATCGAGAGCCTTTCTGCTTACGCGCGCCAGTTCCTTGACATGCAGGATAAGCCAGATGTGGAGTCGATCACCGGCCTCTCACCATCCATTGCCATCGATCAAAAAACCACTTCACGTAATCCTCGCTCAACTGTTGGAACGATTACTGAAATCTATGATCACTTCCGTCTATTATTCGCTCGCATTGGCGTTCCATTTTCACCAGCAACAGGTAAGCCGATCGAGAGTCAGTCTGCTTCGGTGATGGTCGATAAAATTTTACAACTGCCCAAAAGATCGCGCATTTACATCATGGCGCCAATCATCCGTGGCCAAAAGGGCGAGTTCCGTAAAGAGATGATGAACGCCCGCAAGCATGGCTTCCAGCGTATCAAGGTTGATGGCAAGGTGCATGATCTAAACGAAATCCTACCGCAGCTCGACAAGAATAAGCAGCACAGCATCGAGATTATCATTGATCGCGTGGTGATGGCGGATGACCTCGGCAACCGTCTTGCCGACTCGGTTGAGACCGCTCTCAAAGCTTCCGAAGGATTGCTTTATGTCGAAATCGTTTCTCTTCCCGAAGGTGCAAAATGCGAGCATAAGCCAGGCGATATCCTTGTCTTCAGCGAAAAATTTTCCTGTCCTGTTTCTGGCTTTACGATTACTGAAATCGAACCGCGCCTCTTCTCCTTCAACTCGCCATTCGGTGCCTGCAAACATTGCAACGGACTTGGTACTGAGATGTTTTTTAGCTCTGATCTTGTTGTTGAAGATGAAAATCTAACCCTGCGCCAAGGGGCGATTAATGTGTGGCAAGGAGTGCAGGAACGCTTCTACCAACAGGTGTTGGCGGCGATGTCAACGCATTATAAATTTAGTCTCGACGTTCCTTTCAAAACCCTTCCCGAAGAGATCAAGCAGAAGATTTTTTATGGTACTGGTGAGGAGGTGGTAGAAATAAAAATCGAAGACGGACTCAAGGCGGTAAAGGTCAAAAAGCCTTTCGAAGGTGTGGTTAATAGTCTGAAAAAGAGATTTTTGGAGAGCGAAAGCGAGTCGCTGCAAGAAGAGTTAACCAAGTTCCAAGCGATCAAAACCTGCGAGAAATGTCACGGCCATCGTCTCAATGAACAAGCTCTCGCGGTGAAGATCGATGGTATACATATCGGTGAATTAAGTCGCCTCTCGGTTGAGCGTTCGGTTGATTGGTTTGAAGCGCTGCCGAAGAAACTGACTTCGATGCAGAACCAAATCGCTGAACGCTTGCTGAAAGAAATCACGCGCCGCCTTGGTTTCTTGCGCAATGTTGGTCTCGAATATCTAACGATTAATCGCGAAGCCGGAACTTTGTCTGGTGGGGAAGCGCAGCGAATTCGTCTCGCTTCGCAAATCGGTTCCGGACTTTCTGGCGTGATTTATGTCCTCGACGAACCCTCTATTGGCCTGCATCAATCGGATAATGACAAACTAATCGCTACTCTAAAAAACCTGCGCGACCTCGGCAATTCGGTGATCGTCGTTGAGCATGACGAGGAGATGATGCGTGAGGCACAATATCTAGTAGATGTTGGCCCCGGCGCCGGCATCCATGGGGGCCAAATAATTTCCTCCGGCCTTCCTGATTTTGTAATCAATGATCCAAACAGCGTCACCGGCCAATATCTAAGTGGTAAGAAGCAAATCGAGTTGCCGAAAAAACGCCGCAAACTTGATCCAAAGCGGATGATCACTCTCAAAGGTGCGACACTGAATAATCTGAAAGATGTTATGCTGAACCTACCGCTACGCGTCTTCACGGCTGTTTCAGGAATTTCCGGTGGCGGCAAATCAAGCCTGATCATCAAGACGCTCTACCCAGCTTTAGATAAAATCATAAACAAGGCGAAGCTTGTACCCGGGCCTTACACGGGTCTTACCGGCTTTCACTTTATCGATAAAATCATTGAGATCGATCAATCGCCAATCGGCCGTACGCCTCGTTCCAACCCATGTACTTACGTTGGTGCCTTCACTTTCATTCGCGAATTTTACACCGATCTACCCGAGTCAAAAGCGCGCGGCTACAAGGTTGGCAGATTCTCCTTCAACGTTAAAGGTGGTCGCTGCGAAACCTGTCAAGGTGATGGCTTGATCAAGATCGAAATGCATTTCTTGCCCGACGTTTATGTGCGCTGCGAAACATGTCACGGCAAGCGCTACAACCGCGAGACGTTGGAGATAAAATACAAAGACAAATCGATCTCGGACGTGCTGGAAATGACTGCGGAAGATGCTGCCGATTTCTTTACTGGCATGCCGCATATCTACGAAAAATTCCGCGCTCTTTGCGATGTCGGACTTGGCTACATCAAGATCGGTCAAAGTGCGACTACACTTTCTGGCGGTGAAGCGCAGCGCATTAAACTGGCAAAAGAACTCAGCAAAAAAGCGACAGGAGATACATTGTATATTCTTGACGAACCCACAACTGGCCTGCATTTCGAGGATATCAGCAAGCTGCTAAAAGTGCTGCACAAGTTGGTTGATGCTGGTAACTCGATTCTTGTCATCGAGCATAATCTCGACGTTCTCAAAACCGCCGACCACATTATTGATATCGGCCCATGCGGCGGCGAAAAAGGTGGCTACATTGTTGCTGAAGGTTCTCCGGAGGAAGTAGCGGAAAATAAAAATTCAGTGACGGGGAAATATTTGGCCAAGGTGTTGTAGTGAATGTTTGTCGTAAAAACAGTTTCAGAGCTAAGGAACTTTCTTACCAAAAAAGGTAGAATCGTCTTAGTGCCAACAATGGGGGCGTTGCATGAGGGGCATTTGGCGTTGGTTGCTAAGGCGAAGGAGCTGGGTGATGTTGTGGTGGTAAGTATCTTTGTGAATAAGGCGCAGTTTAACGACCCAAGTGATTATGAAAAATATCCCAAAACCCTAGAGCGTGATTTGCAGAAGCTCGGAAAACTAAATCCGGATTATGTTTTTACTCCGGCGCATAGCGAAATTTTTACCGAAAATTTCTCAACTAAAGTTAGTCTGACTAGTTTGACTAACTGCCTTTGTGGAGACGCTCGTCCTGGTCATTTTGATGGGGTGGCGTTGATCATAACTAAACTTTTTAATATCGTAAAACCAGACATCGCGATATTTGGTGAAAAGGATTTTCAGCAGCTGCTAGTGATTAAAAAACTAGTGAGTGATTT
>VGDN01000121.1 GCA_016869695.1 Alphaproteobacteria bacterium | reverse complement strand
TCACGACTGGAAAATCCTCACTCGAAACTTACGATCTCATCAAAAAATTCGGCGCAAAAATCGTCGCTGAAGCTTCACTCGTTGATCGTTCCAACGATAAAAATCTTGAAGCAAAAATGGGCGTGCCGGTGATTTCACTTTTGCATGTTGATGTCAAAACTTTCGACGAAAATAACGTGCCAAAAGAGTTAAAAGATATTCCTGCGATCAAGCCAGGAAGTAGGTTTATCAAATGAAGACTAATCTAATCCCCCCTAAATCCCCCAAGGGGGACTTGGCAAAAATCAAAGACAAAAAAATCGCAAAGAAGAAAAAACTTTCGGAAGCGCTGCGTAAAAACTTGTTGAGAAGGAAAGTGACTACTGATTCTTAGAACCTGTTCTAAATCTCGCTGAGCAGAACCAACTCAGATGGCCAGGTTAGTATAGATTTAGGACATGTTCTTCAGATTAGCCACCCGTCCGGTCAGATCATCTAAAAACTTATCCATCCCCTTTTGTGAAATCGCCGAGTTGAATTCGGATCTCTGTGTCTCGATCAGGCTGATGCCTTCAGCGATAAAATCGAGGATGACAAGCTTGCCGTTTCTCTCCTTGGCACGGAAGTCTGTGGAGATTGGGATTTTGGAATCATACGGCAAAAACTCGGCCTTTGCGACATAAAACCCACCCTGCTCCGCGACATCATTCACCGTAAACTTACGACCGTTATAGTTCTTAAACTTAGGGCCATAAGTGTTGATCATAAAATCGCGGTAAAGCTTGGTAAAGAGTTCGCGCTGTCGATCTGTTGCCGTCTTATAGTTTTTGCCGAGAACAAATCGTGCAATCCAATCCGCATCGATCACTCCATCAATCACCATGATGATTTTCTCGCGCTTCTTTGCGTCGGTGAGCTTCTTATCGCTAGCGATGATGACGATTTTGTTTCCGATTTCCTCGACGAATTTTTTTACATCATCAGCTTTGGAAGCGCTCTGGGCAAAGCTTTGCGGGACAAATAAAAACAACAAAACAACCGTTAGAATTTTTTTCATTTTTAATTTTTAATGGAATTGGCGCGCTTCTGTAGGTAGGCACTGCGGATTGTGGCATATGGATCAAACGAGTCACGACGAATATCGTCAATCACATCAAGCAAACTTTCTCTTGTATCAACACCGGACAACGCAGCTGTCCCAATCAAATATTCAGTGGGAACGATCTTAATCTTACCACCTACCTCCACAAGATTTAGTCCAACCGGACTAACCGCTTTATCGACAAGAAATCCGCCAAAATCGCGAGCTGTGCTCGGGCCTAAAAATGGAATCATGAGATATGCTCCATTACCAGCGCCATAGTATCCAAGCGTTTGGCCAAAATCTTGTGGCCTGTAAAAAATACCCTTCTGACCGGCGACATCAAATATTCCGACAAGTCCAATCGTGCTGTTAATCAAGAAGTTAGAAAGAGTGGCGAGAGTGTTGTGCACCCTGCCCTGAGCCATCGAATTCAAAGCAGAAACGGGCAAAGAAAGATTGTTTAAAAAGTTGTGAATCGCGTCGCGCGCATCTTCGGGAACGCCAGTTCTGTATGTCCTAGCCACATGCTCAAAAAAGTAACGATCGAAAGTGTCATTAAAGGCATAAACCTTACGATTCAAACCTTCATATGGATCGTAAATCTCCTGCTCTCCGCTCGTCTCATAAGTCTCAAACTCATCATCCTGAGCAAAGGCATAATCTTGAGCAGAAAAAGAAAAGAGGAGTAGGATGAAAAAACTACGCAACAACATCAGGTGCTAACATTATCTAGCAGTTCCTGCGCCTTAGAATCGTAAGCGGGATTTTTTTTCAGAAGCTCTTCCAAAACTAACTTCGCCTCTTTTGGCCTTTTATCGAGAACAAGGCAGTAACCAAGCTGGTAATAAGCATCCCAAAGATCGGGCCAAAATCTTTTGATGAAACGAAAACGAAAAATCGCATCACGCATCTCGCCTTTTTCAAGATGCCGCAATCCAAGCTGATAGTTGGCCTCGCGCAGATTTCTCATTTTGTCTTTGATGATAAAATATTCCTTTTTCGCGAACTCGAATCTCTCCCCTAAAAAATCAGTTAACTTATCCGCACGACTACGCAAACCATCCGCAAAATTTGGAGCATCGTCCTTACTGTTCTTGTTCGACTTGGCTCTGAATAGTTTTTTAAAGATACCCGCAATCATTTTTTGTAGATTAGATAAGAGATTTTCCAGGTGACATTTTTGCTTGTGGGCTTTTTCAAACTCAAGCTATCTGCTATGAGTCTGTGAGTTTTATTCAAAACTGTATTGGCGCCAATTTTTTTAAAAAATTTTAACGCCGCCAACTCGCTTACAAAGGCTTGCCGTACTTCTTCCGTAACAAAATATTTTTTCTGAAATCCTGATTTTTCTAACGCCGCAATCAGCTCTTGATTAGCGGGAAAACGATTGATGTTAAAGCTACTTAGCTCTTGAAGAGAGCCCGCCGTCGGAAGACAAAAAGCAAAAATTCCTTTTGGCTTTAGTAGAGAAAAAAACTGCGAAAAGTTTTTTGCAAAATCGGAACTCCAATGCAGCGCGAAAGAAGAGATTATGAGATCAAAACTCTTCTCTGCAAATGGAAGATTTTCGAAATCAGTTTGGATAGCTTTGATGTTGTTTGGCCTGTCATGCCAAGAGCCGAGCATCTCGGCTGAGATATCAACCTCGATTATTTGATACTGCGAAATCTGCTTCGCGATAAAACTCGTCCCCGATCCCAAATCCAAAATCTGTGAATCTTTTTTTAAGTGCGGACGAACTAACGACACCAACTTCTCAGATATCTGGCGCTGCACTTCCGCCACCTCATCATAATATTTCGCTCCCCGCGAAAAATTTTTGGCGATGATTTTTTTATCGAGCATTTTTGGCTTCCGCTTCGATCAAAGAGACAATATGCTCAACCAGTGCCTCGCTTGTCACCTTATGATCCGGCTTGCCGTTTAGGTATACATTATGCCGTCCGACCCCACCACCAGTGATGCCAATTTGGGTATGAGCTGCTTCACCAAGTCCGTTTACCACGCAGCCCAAAATCGAAATCGTGATTGGAGTTTTGATATGCTCGACTCTCTTCTCCACCGCCTCCACCGTCTTAATCACATCGAAAGCCTGACGAGCACAGGAAGGGCAAGAAATCAGATTCACTCCGCGATGGCGCAATCCGAGTGATTTGAGTATTTGGTAAGCAGCTTTGATTTCTTCTTTTGGATCGGCGGAAAGTGACACGCGCATCGTATCTCCAATCCCTTGCCAGAGTAAGCTTCCTAGGCCAATCGAAGATTTCACCGTTCCCGCCATCAAGCTTCCCGCTTCAGTGATGCCAATATGGATTGGGTAATCGCAAACCTCGGCGAGCGCTTTGTAGCTTGCCACCGCAAGAAAAACATCTGATGCCTTCACGCTGATTTTGAAATCGAAGAAGTCGTTATCCTCAAGAATTCGCATGTGACGCTGTGCTGATTCAACTAAAGCTTCCGGTGTTGGTGTTTTGTATTTTTGTAAAAGATCAGCCTCAAGCGATCCGGCATTCACACCA
>VGDN01000120.1 GCA_016869695.1 Alphaproteobacteria bacterium | reverse complement strand
ATTTCGGCCACGAGAGCCTGGAAACATTGGATCGCTTCCTCTCTTTAGTTTTTCACTTCAATAAAAATTCCGCACCAAACTTACAAAAATTTTTGGAGTTTGTAGAAAAAACAGATCCGGAAATTTCGCTTTCAGCCACTGAGCCAAATCGTGTGCGCATCAGCACCATTCATGGCGCAAAGGGCTTACAGGCACCAATAATTCTGATGCCGGATTGTGCTTACAACTTAAACAGATCGCCGCAGGAAAAAATTTTGTGGCACGGTGAAGAACCGATTTGGTGCGCCAAAAGATCTTTAGAGAATCATTTAGTTAAGGATTTACGTCAGGCCAAATCTCAAGAAATTTTTGCAGAGTCACTACGTCTGCTCTATGTAGGAATGACAAGGGCTGAGAATGAATTGTATGTCGGTGGATTTGGTAGCTCAAACGACCCAAAATCTTGGTACGAAATTTTGCGTAGCTCACTGCCGGAAAAGGTGATTTCGAGCGAAAGATTTTTTGAAGTGACGGAGTCACGTAAGCAAAAAGATAAGGCAGAAAGTGAGGAAGAAAAAATCATCAACATCAAAAAATACGAAAAACCAATCACCACTTCAGCCATTGAAACTCAGGACTTACGCAAAACCGCTTTTGCAAAGAAATTTTTGTTTTTGTTCGGCTGCGAGGAGCGTAAGCGTATCAAGACATACGTGCGCACCGCAGCAGACGAAAAAAATAAAAATTTCGAAGCAAAAGGTAGGTTTTGTGCAAGTCTTGAAAATAAAGGCCAGATCAAGGGTCGCGTCACTCACAAAATCTTAGAAATTTTTGGTAAGAATTTTGCTAAAGACAAAAAAACCCTACTTCATTTCGCTAACCAAATCCTTCTTCGTGAAGAAAAACTAAACGAAAAAGAAAAAAATGAGGTACGCGATCTAGCCGCTAAATTCCTAGATTCAGAACAGTTTGAAAAAATATTTAACGGCGAAGTTAGATGCGAAGTTGAAGTGGTCGGCGCCGGAATTTTAGGCAGAATTGATCTGCTAATCGAACGTGAAGACGAAGTGTTAATCATCGATTACAAATCAGATGAAACCGTGCCAGACGTGGTTCCGCAGCAATATCTAAACCAGTTGGCAACTTACAAAAAACTAATTGCCCCGCTCTACCCCAACAAAAAAATCTCCACCGCGATTTTGTGGCTGAATGATTTAGTTGGAGGGACGAAGGAGTGAGCGGTAAGGGGCTAGTCACCCTTCATCGCCGCACTAGTATTCGATAATTCAGCAAGGTTTTTACAACACAGAATCTCCTCGACACGAGGGGGATTTTGGCGTTAGGCACTGGTGGAAGCTCATTTGAATCCTTGCAATAGTCGGATAATGCATGGCATCACAAGAATAGATACTAGGCAGCCCCATCTTTAGCGAGGTCACGGTCTGCGCCATTTTAAAAATACTATTCGCCAACAGCACATTCATTACACTTGGCACCTTTGCACTAGTGTCGCGAAAGATTTTGGCGTGATCGTATTCACACTTCCCGGAAAGATCATTCCGGTTGGTTTTGCTTCCTTTAATACCAACATCAGAAAGCTGCCTAATCTCATCAGGCGACATCTTGGCAATCGCTTCTTTGTGACCCAAAAGATTGAGCATCAACTGTCGAATCATTATGGTTTTTACGCCCACAAACTCATCTGCCAAAAACCTGTCAACCGAACCGAGACCTACAGCAATGATTGGACGCGTGTGATGTTTGAATGATTAGCGATTTATAAATTCACGTGTTTTGGCCTTTAACTCGTGAATTAAGCAAAAGAGAATTAGAGATTCACGCGTTTTTGGCAAAAACACGTGAATTTGGACTGAAGTGTAAACAAAAATAAAACTGCTACAAAGCCTTTATTTACAAGGTCTTGTGAGGTCTTAGGAAGATTTTCGCCTTAAGGCGAAAATCTCAGAAATTACTAATCAAAAAACAGGGAGTTGTACTTCTTACGAACGGCGCTCTTTCCATCCCAACTCTCCTTCGCCTCTTCAATAGTTTGGCAAAGACTCGTCGCTAAATATTTTTCCTCAAAGGCATTACCAAAAACTGGCCTAAACTCCACTTCTGGCTTACAAATTAAGGCCAATAAAATCACCGAAATACAACACCACGGATCCGCGCTGGCAGCAGCTACACGATACTCCAACCTCTTGCCACTTTTCCCCTTCGCAATCCGAATCGCACAACTGCGATTATCAAAACCGAAGCTGAGATTGGTTGGAGCAGTAAACTTTCCTCGCGCAAAAAGTTTTTGGTTCAGCTCGCGCGAGAAGCGGCGGTAGTCATCAGAATTCGGCACTAGGAAAATAAGCATTTGGTTAGTGTGGCTAAGCAGCGAGTTAACCGAGTTTTGCAGCAGTTTTTCGTCAGCAGAAAAAAGATTTTTATCGGCTTTGTCGTGTAGCGAAATATTAAACTGTAAAGCGTTGCCGCAATCGTCGGCAAAAGGCTGCGCCGTAAAAGATGCGGCGAGATTTCTTTTTGCAGCCAAATTTTTAACGATTTTTTTTTGCTCTTCGACCTGAAGGCAAAGCGATTTTAGGTCAGCAGTAAAATCGGTTTTGAGCTCGATTTGTGTGGCTCCGCGCTCCTTCTCAACTTCCAACCCTTCATTCTGTAAATCAGAAATAAACTCCTCGACCTCACTTTGCTTTTTAGTAAGCAAAAAAAATTCCAGCTCGCATCCGATCTTTGGGATCAGCGAGCTGGAATCACGAAAGTGATTTAGAGATTTTTTTAGGAGTTCTTCTTTATCCATTCGATTAAGGCAGCTTTTGGCAAAGAGCCGACCTTGGTGTCAGCGATCTTACCATCCTTAAAGATGATCAATGTCGGGATGCCGCGCACCATATATTTCGAAGGCGTTTCCGGATTTTCATCCACGTTACATTTTACAACTTCAAGCTTACCGACGAAATCTTTTGCAACTTCGTCAATCACTGGCGAGAGCTGACGGCATGGCCCGCACCAAGGCGCCCAAAAATCGACGAGCACGGGAAGTTTTGAGCTGAGTACATCCTGCTGAAATGAAGAGTCAGAAATTTCTTTGGTCATTTTGGAGAAAGTTAGTTGTTAGTAAGTTGATTAAGGCAGCAGGTTAAGGTGTTCTGGAGCAAGTAAGCAATGGTCATTGGCCCTACTCCGCCAGGCACTGGTGTGATTGCAGAGGCGACTTGTTTTACCGAGTTAAAATCAACATCACCAACTAATTTTGATTTTCCTTCCGACGTGAAAATACGATTAATGCCTACGTCGATTACTACCGCATTTTGCTTCACCATCTCTGCCTTGATTAAACCCGGCACGCCGGCAGCAGAGATGATTACGTCGGCTTGTAAACACTCAGCCTTAAGGTCGCGTGTGCTGCGATTGGCAACGGTAACAGTGCAACCGGCAAGCATGAGGAGCCGGGTCAATGGCCGGCCAACGATGTTTGATGAGCCGATTACTAAGGTCTTCAGACCAGCAAGATTGTCGCCTTTGACAGACTTAAGGAGATGTACGCAGCCAAGTGGCGTGCAAGGGATCATCGCCCCATCCACACCATCAATCTCACCAATCGAGAGCTTGCCTACG
>VGDN01000119.1 GCA_016869695.1 Alphaproteobacteria bacterium | reverse complement strand
AGATGGACAAGGCAGGAGCGCTCGAGGTGCTAATGCCAACGATCCAGCCCGCTGAGCTGTGGATCGAATCTGGTCGCTACGATGCTTACGGCAAAGAAATGCTACGTATTAAAGATCGTCACGATCGTGATATGCTATACGGTCCAACGCATGAAGAGGTGATCACCGATATCTTCCGCAATAATATTTCTTCCTACAAAGATCTGCCAAAAAATTTTTATCAGATTCACTGGAAGTTTCGCGACGAAATCCGTCCGCGCTTTGGATTGATGCGGGGTCGCGAGTTTCTGATGAAGGACTCTTACTCCTTCGATCTCAACGAAGAGATGGCAAAAAAGACATATGATTTGATGTATGAAACATATTTCAAAATCTTTAGGCGTATGGGGTTAAAGCCAATGGCAGTGCGTGCTGACACTGGTGCAATTGGCGGCGATCTTTCTCATGAGTTTCACATCTTAGCCGACACTGGTGAGAGCGCGATCTATTACGACAAGCACTTTGATGATCTCAATCTAGATTTTGCGGAAGCAAAAAATCTTTACGCGATGGCTGATGAAATGCATGTTCCAGAAAAATGTCCGATTCCTGTAAATCAGCTTGCCTCTAGGCGTGGCATTGAAGTTGGGCATATCTTTAACTCTGGCTTAAAATACACTAAAGCAATGGAAACTGCGGTAATGGGATCTACTAGCGAAAAGATTTACCCAAACTGCGGTTGCTACGGCATCGGCGTTTCACGCGTTGTAGCTGCCGCAATCGAAGCCAATCACGACGAGATTGGTATCATATGGCCAAAAGAAATTGCACCATTCCAGAATATCATCATCAATCTGCGCCCAGGTGACGCAAAGTGCGATAGACTAAGTGAAGAACTTTACGCTAAACTTCCCGACACTCTTTACGACGATACTAAAGCCAGCCTCGGACAAAAATTTTCAATCGCCGACCTAATCGGCATCCCGACGCAAATCATCGTCGGACCCAAAACTGCTGCAGAAGGAAAAATAGAGGTAAAGAATCGTCGAACAGGAGAAAAATTAATCACTCCTCATTCGGCTTAAGAAACACCTGATAAGTGCGATGGAAGTGGTAGTTAAACTCGGCACCAAAAATGAAGATGAGGCTGATTAAATAAAACAGCATCAAGGCAGCAATTATGCCAGCTAGCGAACCATAAACAAAATTCATCTGATGAAAATTGGTGAGATAAATCTCGAAAAACCGTACGAGCAGAATCCACAAAGTAACCGCCAAAATCGAACCAGGAATGGTCTGGGTAATACTCTGCTTAACATTAGGTAACGCATAATAGAGTAGCGAAGTTGTGCAGGTTAGCAAAAAGAAAATCAACATCTGACGTATATACAAAACATCTACATCAACATGAACGGAGAGATGTAATTCACGTAACAAATTCGGCACTACAACAAAAATTACGATTCCACTAACCATCGCAAAAATAATAACGAAAAACTCGATAATGCTAATGAAACGCCTCCAGGCATAAGGTGGAGGGAAAGCAACACGATAAGCACGATTTAGAATCGTACGACATCCCTCAACTGAAGAAGATGCTGTCCAGATCACACCAATGATGGCAATGGTTAAGAAGCTTTGCTCTGGACCATCCGTAATCTCATTAATACGCGGAGTTAAAGCCAGTGTGATTTCTTTTGGTGCCACCGCCAATAGCTTATTAATCAAATGAGTTCCTGCATCAGAAGCACCAAAAAATCCCACGATCATGATCAGAAAAATCAGCGACGGAAAAAGCGAAAGAATACTTAGGAAAGCCAGATATCCCGCATGCTCAATACCATCATGACGAATTGTGTCGATGATCGAAATACGAAAAATCTGCAGGGGAATAAGTATATATTTATGTAAGTAGTAGCTAAGCCTGGAACGGTTGCGCATAGTAAGATTCTTTCATTTGCATTTGTGGGCTTTTTGAAAATTTTGTGCGCCCTTCAAAAAGCAATCCTCATAGAACTAAAATGACTAAACCAAAAATAAGCAAAGTCGTACTCGCCTATTCCGGCGGTCTCGACACTTCAGTGATCCTAAAATGGCTCCAAGAAAATTACGGATGCGAGGTCGTGACATTCACCGCCGATTTGGGTCAGGGAGAAGAGCTTGAGCCGGCTCGCAAGAAAGCACAAAAACTAGGAGTGAAAGAAATTTTCATCGAAGATCTGCGCGAAGAATTTGTTCGTGATTACGTTTTCCCGATGTTTCGCGCCAATACGGTTTATGAAGGAGTTTATCTTTTGGGCACCTCGATCGCCCGTCCTTTGATCGCCAAACGTCAAATCGAAATCGCGAAAATGGTTGGCGCTGACGCCGTTGCGCACGGTGCGACCGGTAAAGGAAATGACCAAGTTCGTTTCGAACTTTCTTACTACGCCAACAAACCAGACATCAAAATCATCGCGCCGTGGAGAGAATGGGATTTAACTTCGCGCACAAAATTAATCGATTACGCCGAAAAAAATCAGATTCCTGTTGCGAAAGATAAACGCGGCGAAGCCCCGTATTCTGTGGATGCAAACCTACTTCACACTTCATCTGAAGGAAAAGTTTTGGAAGATCCATCGCAAGCTGCTCCGGAATATGTTTACCAAAGAACAGTTTCTCCAGAAGCCGCTCCAGACAAGCCAACTCTAGTTGAAATCGAATTTAAGAATGGTGATGCGATCGCCATCGACGGCAAAAAAATGTCGCCAGCAACAATTCTTACAAAATTAAATGAACTCGGCGGAGCTAACGGAATCGGCCGTTTAGACCTAGTTGAGAATCGTTTCGTCGGCATGAAATCACGCGGCGTTTATGAAACTCCAGGCGGAACAATTTTGCTAACCGCGCACCGCGCGATGGAATCAATCACACTAGATCGCGAAGCTGCTCACCTAAAAGACGAGCTAATGCCGCGCTACGCCAGCCTTATCTACAACGGCTTTTGGTTCTCTCCAGAACGCGAAATGCTTCAGGCCTTAATCGACAAATCTCAGGAAAATGTTGAAGGTGTCGTGACCTTAAAATTATACAAAGGCACTTCATCTGTAGTCGCCCGCAAATCCCCGAAAAGCCTTTATTCCGAAGCTCACGTAACTTTCGAAGAAGATTCAGTTTACGATCAAAAAGATGCCGCGGGATTCATTAAGTTAAACGCCCTCCGCCTAAGAATCGGCGCCCGCGCCAACGCAAAAACCAAAAAATAATTCTCGATCAAAAGAGGGCTTTAACCAACTTTTAAAACCAATGAAAACCCCACAATCCCAAATCATAATTTATAAAACCAAAGACGGGCAGACCAAGATTGATGTTCGGTTTGATGGTGAAACTGTTTGGCTCACACAAAAATTAATTTCGGAGTTGTTTGGTGTTGAGGTTCATACCATTAATTATCATCTCAAAGAAATCTTCGGAAGTGGTGAATTGACTGAATCGGCAACTATTCGAAAAATTCGAATAGTTCAAAAAGAAGGTGTTCGAGAGGTTTCTCGTGAAGTCGAATTCTACAATCTTGATGCGATTATTTCTGTTGGGTATCGCGTGAATTCTTCTACTGCCACAGCTTTCAGACAGTGGGCTACACAACGTTTACGTGAGTACATCGTAAAAGGTTTTGTGCTCA
>VGDN01000118.1 GCA_016869695.1 Alphaproteobacteria bacterium | reverse complement strand
AGAAAATCCGATGCTAAGCAGAATCAGCGATAAAGCAGGGTAGAGCAGAGATCGGTAACCATTTTTCGTAAAAAATTTCTGTGCGAATTTGTAGCAGAAGTAAGCGATGACAAAACAAGAAATCAGCGCGAGCGACTGCCAGTAAAGGCTCTGACTCGTGATCGTTTGCTCAATGGTGGTAAGAATTTTGTTAGAACTCATGATTTACTCCCCCTGTCCCGACGTGTAACCAGGCTTGCCATCAAACAAGTACAAACCTTCATATTTCACGAAATCAAATTTTTTCTCGTTTAGGTAAGAGAGCATTTCGATGATGTCGCTTGGCGAGATTGTCTTGTTCGCGTCGATGATTTCGTTGCTAGATTTGCCAGTGATTCCCTTGCCGATGAAACGCAAAACGGTGAGGCCTTTGTTGTAATTTGGTAACATGTGTTGGTCTAGTAGTGGCCAGAGCAGCAGGCCTTTCGCGCTAATCATTTTGATCTCTAGCTTCTCGCTCTCCATTTTCTTTAGTTCGGCAAGTAAGTCGGAAAATTCGTGCGGCCAGTCGATGAATAAATCAAAACCAATTAAGGTTTTGATTGATAGCTGGTAGTCTGTAGTTGGTAGTTGGTGGTTGGTGGATTTGTTGGTTTTGGTTGGTGTTAGTTCGGGGAGTTGGGATGGCTTTTGGCCGAGGCGTTCGATTATGGCTTGAGTGAATTCCTTGGTGCCGACCTTTTTCTTGCTGGTTTTGTCATTGTAGATGTCGGCCGTGTGGATGCCGTCTTCGATGGTTTTGTAGAGAGCGTTTCGGATTTTGCCGGCGACATCATTTTGGCCGATATGGATAAGCATCATCACGGTGGCGTGGAGTAGGCCGGTTGGGTTGGCGATGTTCTGTCCCGCGATGTCGGGTGCGGAGCCGTGAATAGCTTCGAACATGGCGTAATCCTTGCCGATGTTGGCGGAGCCGGCGAGGCCAACTGAGCCGGAAATTTCGGCGACGACGTCGGAGATGATATCGCCGTAAAGATTCATGGTGACGATTACATCAAAAATTTCTGGCTTGGCCGCGAGCCGCGCCGTGCCTATGTCGATGATGTAGTGATCATTTTGGATTTGTGGATATTCCTTAGCGATTTCGTCGAAGGTTTTGTGAAAAATTCCGTCGGTCATCTTCATGATGTTGTCCTTCGAAAAGCAGCTCACCTTCTTGCGGCCGTTGGCTACGGCATATTCAAAAGCGTGACGGATGATGCGCTCGCAACCCTTGCGAGTCACTAGTTTCAAGCATTCGTAAGTTTGTTCAGTTTGGCGGTATTCAATGCCGGCGTAAAGATCCTCTTCATTTTCGCGGATGATGACTACATCCATTTTTGGAAATTTTGTTGTGATGAAAGGGTGAAATGATGAGACGGGACGGACGTTGGCGAAGAGTCCGAGCTTTTTACGCATGGTGACGTTGAGGCTTTTGTAGCCGCCACCTTGTGGAGTGGTGATAGGCGCTTTGAGCAAGACGCGCGTGCTGTTTAGCGAGTCCCAAGCCGATGGCATCAAACCAGAATTAAATCCTTTTTCATAAATTCTTTTACCGACTTCTATAATGTCGATCTCGATTTGTGCACCGGCTTCTTGCAAGATTTGCAAAGCACTTTCCATGATTTCTGGACCAATACCGTCGCCGTAGGCAATTGAGATTCTAGTCATTTTTGATTTTTGATTTTGGATTCAGAGGTTCGAACAAATCAAAAATCTAAAATCAAAAATCAAAAATTTTATGCCTTTCGATCCCTTGGAGATCCAGAAAATCGTTGAAGAAAAGCGCCTGGTTTTTGGCAAGAAACTCGAAGAGTTTTTGCTAAAAAGAATCTCGGAAGCCGGCGATTTCTTGGCGCGTGTTTTTCGGCCGAGCAAAGCGATTTTTGTTGGTCTGGCAGTAGTTAGTGCGATGCTAGGATTCTTTATTTCGCCAGATGTTTTGGCTGGTGATCTTTTTGTGGTTTTACGCAAAAATATTTTTCCGGTTTTGCTGCTTTGTGTGTTGTGCAGAAAATTTTTGCCTGAGTTTTTTGTCTTGCTTGCGACAATCGCTGCGATCCTGATTTTACTAGGCTTAGTTAGTGAACGTGTTTTTTACGCCACCGCTTTTCCGCTTGTGGTTTTGACGATTTTCTCACTGTTGCAAGCAAGACAAGTTAACTGGAAAAAAGACGGAATCTTTTTTCTACCGATCCTAATTCTGCCGCAGGTTGACCCACAAAAAATTTTCCCAGCTCTGCTCGATTTTATTTACTTCTGGTGGTTGCTTCTACCGCTTTTCTGGCAAGAGCTTAGTAAGCGTTCAAAGTTTGCCTTTCCTACCTTGGCAGCACTGACTCTTTTTCTTTCTTTTATCCGAATTCTTGACGATCTGAACTGGGTTTTGGCGGCAGTAAGTTTTCTCTTTTTACTTTCCACGCAAAAAACTTTTTCCCACTTTTCTTCCTACTTAGTCTGCTTTGTTTTCTCCTACATTCTTGTCAGTTCTTTTTTTTGAATAATATTAATGAACAAAACATCTCTCCTCATCTGCGCCCTGATTTTCTTGTTGAGTATTTTTTTGCGCTCGCAGATCGACATCGGTCCTGACACCGGGATTTACTTGGATCTTGGTAAGAAAGTGGTGGAGGGTAAGCGCTACTACTACGACTTTTTCGAGAGCAACTTCCCGATTTCCTTTTACTTCTACGCTCTAGAGTACCGCCTCTCGACGCTGCTTCACATCAACCCAATCATCCTCTCTGACATCATCATCAATCTGCTGGCACTGCTGTCGATTTTTTGGTCGGCACGGATTTTGCGACGCGGTGGAATAAAGTCAGACCTAATCATCATCGGATTTTTTCTGGGATTTTTTTTGCGGGTGAGAGGGCTCTCGCTTGGCGAGTTCGGCACGAAAACTAGTCTGCTGCTACTGCTGCTTTTTCCCTACATTTCTTACTCGTTGGTTAGCGAAAAAATTTTTACCAAAAGAGATTTAATCTGGCGCGGATGCTTGATGGGATTGATGCCATGCGTTAAGCCACATTACCTAATATTTCTGTTGGTTATTGAGTCGTACAAATTCTGGCAGACAAAATCTCCACAATTTTTTCTCGAGCTCGACAAGCTACTCGCTGCTGCAATCTATCTTGGTTACTTGGTGTGGATAATTTGGTTTTTGCCGGAATTTTTTGAGTTCATGGTGCCGATGTGGGGCAAGGCCTACGCATCTTATGACAGCCTGGATGTTTTTTGGGGGCGGTGTTTGCGCATCCTTGCATCGCATGTGTTGCTGATGGGTTTTGTGTTGCTGATTTTTTCGCGAATCAGGCCGAGTCACGAAAGCAAAATCCTGATTCTATTTTTCGTTGCGGCATCGCTGCTTTTTGTAGTCGAGAATGCAATTACTATAGATCAGTCAGTAATTTTCTATGCGGTGGTAACTGTTTGTATTCTGCGGTTTGTGGCCGACTTACTGGCATCAAAAAAAATAATTTTAGCGGAAAATAAATTCATTTTTGGTGCGCTGTTTTTGATTCCGGCTTTTGATTTAAAGGCATTACCTACGGCGGTTTTTGGTTTGGCTGGTTTTGTAAATATTTGGTGGGTTTTGGCTTTGTTTGTGCTGCCAAAAATTGAG
>VGDN01000117.1 GCA_016869695.1 Alphaproteobacteria bacterium | reverse complement strand
ACACGCGAAGAAAAAAAAGAATCAGGACAAATCGCTAAGCTCGACAATAAGGATTTACGCGGCTTCGCACAGAATTTTCCTAAAGAAAAAATGGAGCGGAAGCCGGATTGGATTCGCGTTAAGGCGCCAGTCTCTAAGGGCTATTACGAAACTAAAGAAATGCTCAACGCCAAAAAACTTCACACTGTTTGTGAAGAGGCGGCCTGTCCAAATATCGGCGAATGCTGGGCACAAAAACACGCAACGGTAATGATTCTTGGCTCGGTTTGTACCCGTGCTTGCTCTTTCTGTAACATCGAAACTGGCAAGCCGGATTCTGTTAATCCACACGAGCCGGAGAATGTTGGAGATGTGGCAAAGGTGTCAGGATTAAAACATCTCGTCATTACTTCCGTTGACCGCGATGACTTGCCGGATGGTGGGGCAGGGCAGTTTGTAAAATGTATTGAAGCTGTACGCCGTAAGTCTCCAGGCACAACGATTGAAATCCTCACTCCAGATTTTCTGCGTAAAAATGGCGCGCTGGAGGAGGTGGTTGCCGCCAAACCGGATGTTTTTAATCACAATATTGAAACCGTTCCCGGCCTTTATTCTCTAATCCGCCCGGGCGCACGCTATTTCCATTCGTTACGTCTTTTGCAACAAGTGAAGGAAATCGACCCGACAATATTCACCAAATCCGGCTTAATGGTTGGGCTTGGCGAAACAAAGGAACAGGTGCTGCAAGTAATGGATGATATGCGTTGCGCTGAAATCGATTTTCTGACGATTGGTCAATATCTCCGCCCAACTTTACGCCACGCGCCAGTTGATCGCTATGTCCACCCTGACGAGTTTGAGCTCTACAAAAAAATGGCCTATGCCAAAGGATTCTTGATGGTGTCATCCAGCCCACTCACTCGCTCCTCCTATCACGCCGGCGATGATTTTGCGAAGATGAGAGAGGAGAGACTTCGTCGCTTGGGTAAATGAAAATTCTCGGCATCGAAACCTCTTGCGACGAGACAGCTGTAGCGATTGTTGATGATCAGAAAAATATCTTGGCGCACGTAATAAATTCTCAAATAAAGCTACACGAAAAATTTGGTGGAGTAGTGCCGGAGCTTGCAGCGCGCAGCCACGTCGAGGTTTTGGATGATTTGATTTTGCAGTCGATGCAACAAGCTAATCTAAAATTTGAAGAGATTGATGGCTTCGCGGCTACCTCTGGGCCTGGCCTGATTGGTGGCGTGATTGTTGGAATGGTGGCGGCAAAAACTCTCGCTTCGATTTACCAAAAACCATTTCTTGCCGTGAATCACCTCGAGGCACACGCACTGACCGCAAGGCTTACCAGCGATTTAGACTTCCCGTATTTCTTACTGCTTGTGTCAGGCGGACACTGCCAAATCTTGCTTTTACGCTGCGTTGGTGATTACGAAAAACTTGGCGAAACAATTGACGACGCACTTGGTGAAGCTTTTGACAAAGTGGCACAAATGCTTGGCTTGCCTTATCCCGGAGGGCCTGCTGTTGAGAAAATGGCGTTAAGTGGAAATGAAAATAGATTTAAATTTTCTCGCCCTTTGGTTGATTCACGTGACGAAAAAAATCGCTGCAACTTCTCCTTTGCCGGCCTGAAAACAGCGGTGCGCCGTGAGATTGAAAAACTAACTGGCGAAAGTTTTTCTCACCTAACTTCCCCACAAAAAATCGACGACCAAACCAAATCCGATATTTGCGCCTCCTTTCAGCGCGTGGTCTGTGAAATCATTTTAGACCGACTACGCAATGCACTACCAACTACCAACTACCGACTACCGACTCTAATCTTAGCCGGCGGCGTCGCCGCTAACCGCTACATTTTTTCGCGCCTTTCTTCTGAGTACAAAATAATCACCCCGCCAATTTCACTGTGCACCGACAACGCCGCAATGGTCGCCTGGGCCGGACTAGAGAAGCTGCGTTTAGGCAAGACTGACTTACTAGATTTTAAACCGAGAGCGCGCTGGGAGTTAGTGTAACAACGCATCGAAAGAAATTCGGGAATTTTTCAGCAAAAAATTTTTCAGCGGCGACGAGTTCTTTTTCATCAAAAAAAACTCCAAAACAGGCCGAACCGCTGCCGGACATTTTAGCAAAATCAGCACCAAAATTCCTTAATTCGGACAGAATTTCTTGGATTAGCGCAAGAGCTGAGATTGCAGGTTTTTCTAGGTCATTTGGCAATGACAGTAGATCGAAAATAGACATTTTTTTTAGCTGCTCAAATCCGATTCGCGGTGAAAAATTTCCAGCAAGTTTTTGGTAAATCTCTTTAGTGCTGAGGCCGATTTTTGGATAAATAAGAAGTGTTTTGAGCGGCGCGAAATCAGAAAAATTTTCAATCACCTCACCACGTCCGCCAACCAAACAAGCGCGCTCCTCAAAGAAAAAAGGGATGTCCGAACCAAATCTCAGCGCGATTTTTTGTAGAGATTCTTTGTCGAGATTTAGCGCAAAAATCTTATTTAGGACTTTAATGAAGCAAGCTGCATCTGACGAGCCTCCGCCTAGTCCGGCACCAACAGGAACATTTTTGGTAAGTTTAATTTGCAGACCATTCGCAACCCCAAATTCTGCAGCAAAAAAATCCAAAATCTTGGTCATTAAATTCTTCCCCGAATCAACAAATTCGCCGAATTCGCCGGAAATAGTGGTAAGTGGTAAGGGGTGAGGGATAAGCACTGCTTCAAGCTCGTCAGCTAAATCCGTCAAAACAAACAACGACTCCAGTTCGTGAAATCCATCACTGCGTTTGCCTAAAATTCTTAGAAAAAGATTTATTTTTGCGGGGCAAAAAATCCGTTGAAAAGAAGTCACCCTGAGCTTGTCGAAAGGTGGCGATTTTTCGTCTCTAATTTCAGCCATTTTGACCCTTTATTTCGACTAGCTGCTAAGCCTTGATTTTACTGAGCAAAACGCAGTTTTCTTTAGATTTGTCGCGTAACGCGACAAATCTTTATTTCACCCCTAAAGCTACCGCATAATTTCCGTCACCACGACGTACAAAAAGAAAAAGTTTTTTGCTGTCTTTGCGCGTCTCCTCAATGATTTGCTTGAGCTGCTCAACCGAAGAAACTGGGGTTTGGTTTACTGACAAAATCACGTCGCCAACCGCCATTCCTTTTTCTGCTGCTTCTGATTTTGGATTTATTTCCGAGACTAAAAGTCCCTCGATTGTTAGCTCGGTTTTATCTTTTTTAACTTTACTTTTGAACTCAGCGAGACCAAGCCCCAGCACTTGTCCTACCGGCTTAGAAACCTGTTTCTTCTCTAGGATTTTTGCCTCAGGAGTTTTGACAGGCTCAACCCGCATTTTTTCGATTTTGACTTTGAAAGTTTTTGTTTTGCCCTGACGCCACACAGTGATTTTTGCGCTCTGGCCAATTGGATATTGCGACACCGCTTTTGGTAACTCCTTCATTTCAACAATCTCTTCGTCGTTAAATTTCAAAATGACGTCGGTCGGCACAAGCCCCGCCTTGTCTGCCGGACCACCCTTTATTACGTCAACAACGAAAGCACCTCTTGTTTTGTCGAGCTTCATTGATTCAGCAATATCTTCCGGAACATCTTGCACCGAAACACCAATCCAACCACGAGTGACTTCACCACGCTCGCGCAGCTGGCGCACAACTTGTGTTGCGGTTGCAGAAGGGGTAGCAAAACCGATTCCAA
>VGDN01000116.1 GCA_016869695.1 Alphaproteobacteria bacterium | reverse complement strand
GTGGTTCTAAGTCTGAAACATGGAGATGGTTGGGATTACATCACATTTAATTTGGCTGCTCTTTTTGCGGCGTTGTTTTTTTACGAGAAAAAAATTCATGCAAAAATCTCCGAAAGATTTTCGACATTTTCGGTCTTTGTAATCGCCTCAGCGCTGTCGAGTTTTTTTTATTTTTACGTTGATGACGCGGCAAAAATCTTGCAGCGTGAGAAGGAAATCATGCCGGACAAAATGACCGACATGGTGAATTATTACAGCAAGCAATTCGCACCAAACAAAGAGGATGGATTAATGATGATGGCGGTTTGGAACTACTTTATCTTCCCGCGTCTGAACTACCTAGACAAAGATAATCACCAAAAATTTTACACCGCTTCGATCTTGGCGGATTACGGTGAGGCAAAGAGTTTGTTGATGTTTCCCATTCACAACAAAGACAGCATTTTTACCGTTACCTACTTGTTTGATGACATCAAAAAATCTCTGCGTGATCCGCGTACAAAAGTTGTTTTTGTTAACAATTCCACGAAGGACTTGATTAAGAAGAATCGTTGCCTGGTAAGCTCTCTCGAGTATTACTTGTTTGACTACGAGTTCCGTAAAAACTTCTTCAAGAATTTTCGTTTTGAAAATCGAGTCATAATCGACCAAGAAGTTAAGGTACTAAAAAATGTGCCTTTACTCACCGGTGTTGCGCCGAGTGTTTTTGACCAAGTAAAGAAATCTAATCGTCAGGTTTGGTATGATTTTGAAGTTTATGTCCGCAAATAAAAAACTAAGAACCCATCCTAAATCTCGCTGCGATGAGGTGTCTAGCGCTGTTCTTTTGAGCATCGGAGCGCAGCGTATTAAAACATACGTGAGCACCGAAGCGCAGAAAAACAGCGCTAGACACCCACTCGCAGATAGAGATTTAGGACGGGTTCTAGTTGCTCTACTCGCTGGAGCCTTTGCTAATCTTGCCTTTGCGCCGTTTTATTTTTTTCCAGCGGCGCTGATTTCTTTTTCGATTTTTTATTTTCTGCTTGGGCTTGCTAGGAAGAAAAAAGAGATTTTTTGGCTCGGATTTTCTTTCGGCTTCGGACATTTTTTGGCAGGGATTTATTGGATTGCTGAGTCTCTGCTCGTTGATGCGGCGCAGTTTGGTTGGCTGATTCCTTTCGCGCTTACCATTATTCCATCTATCCTCGCACTTTACGTGGCGCTGTTCGCCTTGACCTATAAATATTTTTCAATTCACAAAAAAGCTTACCAAAAAATCCTAATCTTTGCTTTGTGCTGGCTGGCATTTGAGGTATTGCGCTCCAATCTTTTTTCCGGATTTCCATGGAATTTGCTCGGTTACATTTGGTTGTTTGATCCACATTTTGCGCAGCTTGGATCGGTGTTTGGGATTTACGGATTAAGTTTTTTTGCGGCGCTGATTTCGCTTTCGCCGGTTTTGGTTTTACGAAAAAAATCATTGCGCAGTGACAAGATTTTTTTGGTGAGTCTGCTCTGTTTCTTGTTGGCAAACTTGGTTTTCGGATTTCTTTATATCGACGACAAGAAAATCATTACCGACCACCAAACCAAGCTGCGCCTGGTTCAAGCCAATATTAAACAAAACCTAAAATGGGATGAGCGTGAGAAATACGAACATTTCTTGCAGCATATCAAGCTTACTAACTCTAAAGATTTGAGTGATGTTAAAGCGGTGATTTGGTCGGAAACATCAGTGCCTTACGTGATTGACGACAATCCAATGTTAATGCATCACCTCAAGCAGGCAGTACCTCCGCATGGCTTGTTAATTACTGGCGGTTTGCGTTTGGAGGAAAAAAAAGTTTGGAACAGCATCTTTGTTCTTAATCAAAATGGTGTGACACAGTATTACGACAAACATCACCTCGTGCCGTTTGGTGAATATGTTCCGTTCCATCGCTTTTTATCATTTTTATTTTTGGACAAGGTGGTGGATGACATTACTGGTGGTGGCGAAGGATTCAGTGAAGGCGAGGGCGCGCAGAGTTTAGTTACTGAGGATTTTTCCTTTTCGCCGCTTGTTTGTTACGAAGTAATTTTTTCGCGTGAGGTAGTTGATAATAAGCATCTGCCAGATCTGCTGATTAATCTAACTAATGATGCTTGGTTTGGTAACAGCTCCGGTCCGCATCAACATTTCGACATGGCGAGAATGCGCACGATTGAATATGGCATTCCGCTTGTGCGCGTGGCGAATACGGGCATCACGGCGCTAGTCGATCCATTTGGTCGGATCATTCGCAAGATCAATTTGAATCAATCTGAAGTTGTTGATGTGAGTCTCATAAAAAATTCTAGCACCACTGTTTATGCTACCTACGGATACGCACCACTAGTTCTATTGCTTATCGCATTAGCTTCTCTCTTAACATTTGTTTCACCGCAAAATGGAAATTCGCAAAGTCACACCAATCGACAAGCACATCGCTAAGAAATTACGTCAACTACGCCGCGCTGCTGGCATTACGCAAGATGAGTTGGGAAAGCTTGCTGGAGTTAGTTTTCAACAGGTGCAAAAATATGAGAGAGCGCAGAATCGCATTTCTTCCAGCAAGTTGTTTGAGTTTTCTCAGTTATTAAAGCAGCCGATTTCAGTGTTTTTTTGTGAGATCGGGGGCAGGGGCGTAGGTACTAAAAAATACAAAACAGAGAGGCAGATTTTACAAGAAATCGAAAAAGAAGGGCGAGAGATACTGCCGGTGATTCGCGCTTTTAAGCGCATCGAAAATGATTACGTGAAGAAGATTCTGACCTCGCTGATTATCTCAATCTCTAAGCCAAAAAATAAGAAGGTGAAGCAGTGGTATTTTAGTTAGTTGTGAGTGGTAAGCGGTAAGTTGTAAGTATTGAGGTTTTGCTTAAGAAAAACCAAGCCAACCTTATTTCTCTAGCTGTCATACTGAGGTTAGATTTTCTTAAAAATCGTTGGCGATTTTTTAGAAAATCTGAGCGAAGTATTTCATGCGGCCAGTAAATACCTGATCTCACGAGATCGTTCGTTTAGCTCAGGATGACAAGTTTAGAAGTGCTTACGCACTGTAAGATTTTTTAAGTTCAGTATGGCAGTTAAGTGGGAGTAAGATGCATGAGGTGGGTTAAGCGTTATTGGGGGATTAAATAATGTTTTGATGTCATGCTGAGACTGTTGAAGCATGACTTTTGTCTTTTGTCCTAATTCTCAAACGCTGTCAGCGATTTCACCGGGAAGTGGTTACGTTCTGGTTTGACCTCGGCGATGTTTTTCTTTTTGCGACGGCGACGGCGATCTCTTTTAACTTTTCTAACTTTGGTGGCGTCAAGAATCAGGCGGTGCCTGATGTGGGAATCTATTATTTCCCCAAATTCCTTGGCGTGATTCGAGAAAAAATGATCAGCACCGTGAATCATTTGGTAAACAACCGAAGCGCCGTCACGGGCAGCAAGTTTTTCCGCAAGCTTTGCCGAATCTGCTTCTTTGGTGATCGTATCCTTACCACCTTGCACCACTAAGCCAGTGGAAGTGCAGGGGACGATGAAATTGAAATCATACTTAGTTGCAGGTGGAGCGACGAGGATGTAGTTCTCGAATTCTGGTCTACGCATCACGAGCTGTAGCGCGATCCAAGAGCCAAAAGAAAACCCGGCAATCCAATATTCCGTGGCTTCCATATTTTGATCATGCAGCCAATTTGCAGCGGCGGTGGCGTCGAGTAGCTCACCAGCTCCATTGTCGAATTTTCCTTCCGATCTTCCCAC
>VGDN01000115.1 GCA_016869695.1 Alphaproteobacteria bacterium | reverse complement strand
GGATTCGAACCCACAACCTTTGCCTTCGGAAAGCAACACTCTATCCAGTTGAGCTACGGATGCCCGAAGGCAAAAATCAAAAATCTAAAATCAAAAATCTTCAATTTCTTCCACCGCCTCCACCTCGGGGATGTAGTGCTTAAGCATATTCTCGATTCCATGTTTCAAAGTGACGGTTGAGCTCGGGCAGCCTGAGCATGAGCCTTTCAGTACTAAGCGCACAATCCCATCTTCAAAAGAATGAAAAATGATATCGCCACCATCCATTGCCACTGCTGGGCGGACTTTTATTTCGATTAGCTCTTTGATCTGCTTTACGATTTCTGAATCTTTTTCATTAACACCTTCTACCACCTTTTTTTCAAACATCACCGGCTTTCCGGTTACAAAAAAATCCATGATCACCGCCAGAATTTCTGCCTTTATTCTTGGCCACTCAACCTTCTCGGATTTGGTTATCGTAATAAAATCCCGACCAAAAAAAATCGATTCAACTCCAACAATCTCAAAAAGCTGTAAAGCCAAGGGAGAAGCGGTTGCAGCCTGCTTTTGATTTTTGAATTCGGCAGTGTCTCTCTCCAAAACAATCTTGTCGTCTGGAATGAATTTTAACGTTGCTGGATTCGGTGTTTCTTCGGAGCGGATGAACATTTTTAACTAATTTTGTCATGTTTCGACAAGCTCAGTATGACCGAGTAGTCAACCTGAGCTTGCCGAAGGGTGATCATTTTTTTACCCACCAGCTATCCACCGCCAGTGAGTATTTTGGCTTGATTGTGGGGAAGGCAAATATGTCGCGATACAGTATTCTGTAAGTGTTATTATGCCACTGCGGAATGGTGTAATAATTTTCGAGCAAGTGCTGGTCGAGTTTTTTAGTTAGGATTTTTAGCTCATTTTTTTTGTGAACTCGTGAAATTTTTGTGACCAACTCATCAACAACAACATCATCCAGGCCAAGCAGATTACGGCCTCCTTTGATGTCTTTCTGCGAAGAATGGAAATAAGCAAACAGCTCATCGCCCGGAATTGTCGCCTGTCCAAACATCCCCGTAATCACATCAAAATCAAAATTATTAACCCGTGTCTGATACTGATTTTCCTCGACGAAACGCAGCTTGGACTCAATGCCAAGCTTGTTTAGATTTTGCACAAAAGGCGCAACTATCATCTCGAATGCTTGCTGATCGATTAGAAATTCGACGAAGATTTTTTGCTTAGTTTTGGGATCTAGCAGCTTTCCATCCAAATATTCATAACTGGCATCAAGCAAGATTTGGCGTGCCTTGATGAGGTTATCGCGATTAAAGCCATCGCCGCTCGACTTAGGCAAAAGGAACTTCTTTGAACCAAAATCCGAGTTGGCAAAATAGCTCTGCGTCCGCTCATATGAACCGTAGAAGATGTGTTGGCGCAGCCACTCAAAATCAAAAGCGTAAGTCATCGCCTGGCGCAGCGCTTTGTTTTGAAACTTCTCACGGCGCAAATTCAGCACGAATGTTTGCATCGGTGCGGGCAGGCTGTGCCTGATCTCGCGCTTGATGATCTCGCCACTTTTTATTGCCTCGATGTTGTAAGCGTTTGCCCAATTCCGTGCCACATTCTCCTGACGAAAATCATATTTTTGTGCTTTGAAAGCTTCGATTAGGACGTTGTTGTCGCGATAATAATCGTAAGTGATTTCATCAAAATTGTAGCGGCCGCGATTCACCGGCAAATCCTTCGCCCAATAATTTTTTATGCGCTCGTAAGTGATAGAGCGATTCGGTTTTACTTCCTTTATTCTGTAAGCTCCAGAACCAAGTGGTGGCTCAAGACTTGTCTTAGGAAAATCGAGATTTTTGTAGTAATGCTCGGGCAAGACAGGAAGCGAGGCGACCAATAGCGGTAAGTCACGATTATGTTTTGGTTTGAAGGTGAATTTAACGGAATGCGGATTAATTTTCTTCGCGCTAAGCACGTCGCGAAAAGCCATTTTATAGGATGGGTGACCGTCAGTGATCAGCTTGTTAAAAGTAAAAACCACATCATCCGCAGTGATGGCGACGCCGTCATGAAAGCGCGCATTCTTGTTAAGATGAAACTCGATTGAGCTCCTGTCTGGCGCAAGGCGAATATCATCAGCAACCAAAGCGTAACGCGCCGAAATTTCGTCATCACTGCCTTCAGTTAAACTGTCGTAAAGATAGGACAAGCTTGACGCCGGAATGCCTTTTAGGATGAAATTATTTAGTGAATTAAATCCTCCTTCTACGCCAAACCTCACCTTACCACCCTTTGGCGCGTCTGGATTTACGTAATCAAAATGCGTGAAGTTTTTTGGATATTTGAGATCACCAAAAGTAGAAATTCCGTGAGCAGCAAAGGCATCATGACCAAACAAAAAAAATAAAAAAATAACTCGAAGTGTGAAACTCATCAGAAAACTAGATCAGACATTGCCGCCTCTCGCCCTAACCATCGGCAACTTCGATGGTGTGCATTGCGGACATGTTAATATCATTTCGACGGTAAAAAAAATCGCCAAAGAAAAAAATCTGGCAGCGACGATTTTAACTTTTGAGCCACATCCAATTTCTTTTTTAAATCCTGCCAAGCCCAGAGATTTCAGACTTACTAGCCTTTCACAAAAACTAAGAATCTTTCGCGATCTTGGAGTTGATTACGTAATTGCTCTTCCTTTTAACCAGAAATTTTCAGAGATATCAGCGCCGGATTTTGCGCAGAAGATATTGCGTGAAGCCTTGAATGCCAGGCATCTAACCATCGGTTACGATTTCACTTTTGGCAAAAATCGTGAAGGAAATTTTAAGCTTTTGGAGGAGATGGATTTTGATTTAACCGAGATTTCTCCACTGAAATGTGAGCAGCATACACACTCATCCAGCTTGGCTCGGCGACTTATTGGTGAAGGAAATATTCCTTCGGCAAACAAGATTATTGGCAGAAATTTTGTAATCGAAGGAGTGGTCATCGCGGGAAAAAAACTTGCTACAACGCTAGGCTTCCCAACCGCTAATCTTATGGCGAAACCCCACATCATCAAACCAAAATTTGGTGTCTACAAAACCCAAACCTTCATCCCGCATTTAGAAAAAACCTTCCCCTCCATCACCAATTTCGGCATTAAACCAACTATCACCGACTCTTGTCTACCAACCTTTGAAACTCACATCCTCAACCTCTCAGAAAATCTCTATGGCAAAAAAATCTGTGTCGAGTTTCTGGATTTTATACGAGAGGAAAAAAAATTTGTTTCTCTGGAAGAGCTAAAAATGCAGATTGTACGCGATGTGGGGTTGGTCGTAAGCTAACAGTGTCTACTGCTCCAACATCGATGTTGCTACCTTTGTTACCGCGGCGAAACGACTCTTTTGATATTTCATCTTTACGGAATCGCCAAGGCGGATGGCCTCCGCTTTCTTCGCGTCATCAATCACTACCCAAGAAGTTTTCGGATCTACCAAGTCAGACACCGTGCCCATCGCAATGATTCGGCGCTCAACCTCGATTTGATTGGTCAAAGCATTTTCGGTTTCATACTGACCCATGACCTCAAACTTATCGTCCTGTTTGATGCCGTCGCTTGAGCCGAGTGAGATTTTGAAGATGGTTTTATTGTCCAAAACGCGCTTCTCGAGAATGTAACCTTTTTTGGCGAAGAAATTTTTAATGTCGGTCTCAGCATCATTTACTGCATCCTCTCCAGCCTTACGTACCAAGCTGTCATCGCGTTTTGTTCCCTCAACTTTTTCGCCGCCAATCTGCAATCCACCAAGCGAAACCCCACCTTTTTGTTGTACAGCTTCGGAGCGACTTT
>VGDN01000114.1 GCA_016869695.1 Alphaproteobacteria bacterium | reverse complement strand
GATTCCAACCAGAATTTTTTCCGGAAATTTTTTGCAAGCTTCTCTGACTAGCTCCGGATTTTTTGCGGCAACGGTGCCAAGGATCACGCGGTTTACGCCTAGCTCCAGCCATCTCTCAATCGCCGCAAGAGACCTGATTCCACCGCCAAGCTGTACCGGAATTTTTATTGATTGCAGAATCTCTTTTACCGATTCGGTATTAGCTACGGAGCCAGCAACTGCGCCATCCAAATCCACTAGATGCAAAAACTTAAAGCCAAGATTTTCAAATTCCCGTGCCTGTGCGGCTGGGCTGTGATTAAAGATTGTTGCTTGGTTGAGATTACCTTTAAAAAGGCGTACACACTGACCGGATTTAAGGTCGATAGCGGGGAAAATAATCATCAGGACTTGCGCAAAATCTAACTTTTGCTTTGAAATTTCGTCGGTTTTTTCTGGCTGCGGTGCGCACCTATGTACTCGAATCTTTTATTTGCGGCTTCGCCGCATGAGTTGTCGAGTTGCAACTAGCTTCGCTAGTTGTCTTGATAGGCTTACGCTCCTCGCCAGAAAAGAATCTAGAAATTATCTTTGCAAAAGCGATTTTGCGCAAGTCCTACATCTTAAAAATGCTAAAGATTTTGTTAAAACTTTGGCCAGCACTGCTGCCAATCGCGATTTATTTTGTGTGGATTTTGCTGCAAAGATTTTTGCAAAAAAGACGCCAAAAAAGACATGATGCTGCGGAAAAAATCATCGGTGAATCTTCGACGGAAAATAAGTCAAAAGCCTTCTCTCTGCGGAATAGGTTTTTTGTGTTTATGCTTTATGCGAGCTTGATTTTAGCGATTGCGATTATGATTAGAGCTGGACTTTGAAGAATCACCCCCCTAAGCCGCGCGCCCTTTTTTAAAAATTTTAAGCACAAAACAAATGCCAAAAGAAGATCTCCTAACAATGAATGGCATCGTGATGGAAGTTTTTCCTAACACGATTTTCCGCGTCGAACTCGAGAATGGCCATGACATCATCGCACACGCCTCCGGCAAGATCCGCAAAAACAAAATCCGCATTCTGAAAGGTGACAAGGTGGAAGTTGAGTTGAGTACCTACGATCTCAGCAAGGGAAGGATAGTCCGTCGAAATGTCTGATAAAAAGTCGTAAGTCGTAAGTTGTGAGTCGTAAGTTTTTTACGACTACCAACTACCGACTACCGACTACCGACTTAAAAAATGAAAAACCTGTTAATCGTCGAATCGCCAGCCAAAGCCAAAACAATCGGGAAATATTTAGGTAAGGACTATAAGGTCATGGCTTCTTTTGGCCATATTCGTGACTTACCAAGCAAGGATGGATCCGTTGAGCCAGACAAGGATTTTGCCATGCATTACCAGGTTTCGGCGAAATCTACTAAGCATGTGAAGGAAATCGCTGATGCTGCGAAGTCTTGCCAGAAACTGATCCTCGCCCCCGATCCCGACCGTGAAGGAGAATCGATCGCCTGGCATGTGTTGGAAGTTTTGAAGGCGAAGAAGGCGCTGAAGAAGGATGCAAAGGTTGAGCGCGTGGTCTTTAACGCGATTACCAAAAACTCAGTTTCAGAAGCGATTAAAAATCCACGTCAGATCGACATGGATTTAGTCAATGCCCAGCAAGCTCGCCGTGCTCTAGATTATCTCGTCGGCTTCACCCTTTCGCCAGTTTTGTGGCGTAAACTTCCCGGAAGTAGATCGGCAGGACGTGTTCAATCTGTGGCTCTCCGCCTCATTTGTGATCGTGAAGAGGAGATTGAAGCTTTTAAAAGTGAAGAATATTGGGATATTAAGCTCGACCTCGCCAACCTAAATAAATCGCAGTTCCAGGCCACTGTGTTTGAGATCGAAGGTAAGAAGTTAGAGAAGTTTTCGATTGTTACTAAGAAGCAAGCAGGCGACATAAAAAAGCTGCTCGCTGACAAGAAATATCAGGTTTTATCTATTACCAGAAAACAGGCGAAGCGTCATCCGCAAGCGCCATTCACAACTTCCTCTCTACAGCAAGAAGCGGCGCGCAAACTGGGATTTGGGGCGAGTAGAACGATGATGCTCGCGCAACGTCTTTATGAAGGTGTGGAGATTGACGGCGCGGCGCAAGGCTTGATCACTTACATGCGTACCGACTCAGTGGATATCACGCCGGAAGCGATCACAGCGGTGCGTCAAACGATCAATAAAATCTATGGTAAGGATTACGTTTCTGCTGCGACTAATATCTTTAAGAGTAAGGTAAAAAACGCGCAGGAAGCGCATGAGGCGATTCGTCCAACTGACTTTTCGCTAACGCCGGAGAAGGTGCGTAAATACTTAGATGAAAGCCAGTTCGCGCTTTATGATTTAGTCTGGAAAAGAACCTTAGCTTCGCAGATGGCGGATGCGGTCTTTGACCAAGTTATTGTTGAAGTTGCCGCTTCCCCCCTATCTAGGGGGGAGGTCGTCGCGTTTGCGAGCGAAGCGAGCAAGTTGCGCGACGAGGGGGGTGCATACTACGCGAAGGCCAAAGCAACCGGCTCCACCATTCGTTTCGACGGCTTTTACAAAGTCTACCACGAAGGTCGCGATGATGGCGAAGCTGAAGATGAAAACGAGCAAAAACTTCCGGAGTTAAAAGAAAAAGAGCCGCTCGATTTACTTGAAGTTAAACCGCAACAACACTTTACCGAACCGCCTCCGCGTTATTCGGAAGCTAGTTTGGTAAAAAAATTAGAAGAGCTCGGAATTGGTCGTCCGTCAACTTACGCGGCGATCATTTCAGTGTTGCAAGATCGCGGTTATGTGAAGCTCGAGCGCAAAAGATTTTTCCCGGAAGAGCGCGGCAGAATCGTTACGACTTTCTTGAAAGAGTTTTTCGCGAAATATGTGGAATATGGCTACACTGCTGGGTTGGAAGATGAGCTTGATGTGATTTCCAACGGCAAGATGAACTGGAAAAACTTCCTCAAAAAATTCTGGAAAGATTTCCACGGCAACACTTCGCAAGTAATGGAGAAGCCTTTCCCTGAAGTGTTGGAAGTTCTAAATCAAAAGCTAGGCGGACATATTTTTGGTCACGACGACACGGGAAAGCTGAAGGATTCTTGCCCGACTTGCTCTAGTGGAAAACTCGGTCTGCGTCTTGGCAAGTTCGGCGCTTTCATTGGTTGTTCGAACTATCCAGAATGTAAGCATACTATGCAGCTCTTCGGCGAAGAATCTGGCGAAGAAGCAAAGCCGCAGTTTGAACCGCGTAGCCTAGGCAAAGATCCAAAAACTGGATTCGAAGTTGTAGTGAAGATTGGTCCTTACGGCCCTTATCTAGAGCTGGTAGGTAGCGAAGCGAAATCCAAATCCAAAAAACCAAAGCGCGTTTCGATTCCAAAAAATCTCGATCCAAACACAATCGATTTAAAAACTGCGACAGGCTTTCTAACATTACCCCGTGAGGTTGGAATGCATCCCGGAACTGGAGAAAAAATTGTCGCGAATATTGGCCCATTTGGTCCTTATTTGTTGCACAACAAAAAATTCACTTCGGTCAAAGAAGATAATATTTTGGAAATCGGGCTAAATCGTGCAGTGGATTTGATTTCTGAAATGGAGCAGAAAAAGAAATCTAGAAGAAAAAAGTGAATTAGGATTTTTGTTTTTGATTTTGGATTTTTGATTAGGTGAGGATGCTCAAATCAAAAATCCAAAATCAAAAATTTCCAATGTCCGAACAATTGGCCTTCTCAACGCCTCAGCTACCACAATCATTATTTAATTCTGAGCTAAAATCTGTTGTCGATGTGGAGTTGGATGCGGCTATGATTTGTGAAGCGAGTCAGCATAATCCGAATTATTTTCAGATCGTTCATGC
>VGDN01000113.1 GCA_016869695.1 Alphaproteobacteria bacterium | reverse complement strand
TGGAACGTGCCGGATTTTGCCCATATCCCACTCATTCACGGACCTGATGGATCCAAGCTTTCCAAGCGGCACGGTGCCACTTCGGTGATCGAATATAAAGAGATGGGATATCTACCGGAAGCGATGCGGAATTATTTGCTTCGCCTTGGTTGGTCCCATGGTGATGCCGAGATCATTTCCGACGCGCAGGCTATTGAGTGGTTCGATCTAGACAGGGTCGGCAAGTCGCCGGCGCGCTTTGATTTCACGAAGCTGCGGTCGGTGAACAAGCATTATATCAAGGAGAAGAGTGAGGAGGAGTTGCTAAAGATTGTAGGCAAGTCCGGAGAGAAAATGCTGCGAGCTGTGAAGTTCATCAAGGAGCGGGCGGAGTTATTGACTGACTTAACAAAAAATCTCGAAGTTTATTGTGACGGATTTGCCGCTGATCTTGGTACCCCAGAGAAAAAATTAATCGCTGAGAAACAGTTACTACTACTCGAGTTACAAAAACTTTTCACCGATCTGAATGACTGGTCACATGCCGGAATAAAAAACTCTCTCAACGAGTTTGCTGCTGTTCGTGGTTTAAAGATCAAAGATTTTGGCCTGCTGCTTCGTATTGTTCTGACTTACTCCTCCGCTTCTCCCGGAGGTATTTTTGATGTGATTGAGATTCTGGGGAAAGATAAGGTTATTAGACGGTTAGAACCAGCGATCCTGTCGTAGCGCGACTTTCTAAATCCTTGTGCGCCTTGACTGCATCCTTGAAAGCGTAACTAGTGATTTTTGTTTTGATGATTCCTTTGGTGATAGCCGCAAAAACCTCGTTAGCAGAAAGTGTAAGTTCGATGCGATTGGCTTTGTAGAGCGCTAGAGTAGGACGCGTGATGTAGAGCGAGTTGGCGATGAGATGGTTTAAATCAAGTTTTTCTGTATTTCCCGAAGCCTCACCGAAGCTTACGCACATGCCCATTGGCCACAGGCATTGCAGCGATTTTTCGAGCGTATCCTTACCGATGCCATCATAAACCAATCCTACTCCTTCCTTGTTGGTCAGCTTAGAAATCTCTTCGACGAAGTTGGTCGTTTTGTAGTTAATGACGTGATTACAACCGAGAGATTGTGCAAAGGCGATTTTGTCATTTGAGCCTACTGTACCAATCACTTCCAATCCAAGATATTTCGCCCATTGGCAAAGGATGTGGCCAACGCCACCAGTAACTGCATGCACTAAAATCCTTTTTGCGCGTACTGCAACATAAACACGATGCAACAGTGTATGTGCCATCAAGCCTTTAAACAAGCTGCCAGCGACTTGTATGTCGGTCAGTTCTTTTGGTGGAATGACAAGATGATGTTGATTGATTACGCGTTTCTCGGCGTAAGCGCCAATGCCGCCTGTGGCATATGCGACGCGTTCTCCGGGCTTGTAATCAGTTACACCTTCTCCGACTTTCTCAATCACGCCACAGCCTTCCATGCCTAGAGTGGTAGGCATTTTCGAGATTTGATATTGGCCACGACGGAAGCAGACATCAAAAAAATTTACCCCAACCGCCGTTTGTTTGATCAGTACTTCGCCCTTGCCTGGATTGGGTTCGTTAAGATTCTCAAACCTAAAATGAGAGGCATCTCCAGCTTTGTGAAGAGTTATTGCTTTCATGTTTTTTATAATTGGAGGTTTGTTGGTATGAACATCAAAATGCAAAAATCAAAAATCACATGCAATGCAACTCACTCAACTAAAAATAAAAACAAAAAGGTTGCGAGTAAAATGTAATGTAAAATGCAAAATCTTTTCATCTTCGACATCGAAACTATTCCCGATTTAAACGCCGCTAAGAATATGCTCGACCTTCCCGGAGCCACTCCTGCCGAGCTGCGTGAGGCTTTGGTAAAATATCATCTCGACATCACAGACCAGAAAAATTCCTTCCTACGACAGGTTTTTCATCAGATAGTTGTGATTAGTTTTCTGGAGGCTGAGATTATTCGTGACGCAAGTGGTCAGGAGTTTTATCGCCTAATTGATATCCGTTCCGGCGGTGACTTACAAAGCTCAGAGGCGGATTTGGTAAAAGGATTTTCCTCTCATCTCAAGAAAAATTTTTCGCGATTAGTCAGTTTTAATGGCAGAGGTTTCGATCTACCGGTATTGAAGTATGCGGCAATGAAACATGGAGTTGAAACCTCGTGGCTCTACAAGCGTGGTGATAAGTGGAATAATTACGGACAGCGTTACAGCCTTGATTGGCATTGTGATTTGGCGGAGGCGTTTTCCGATTTTGGCGCGTCGGCGCGAGTTAAGATGAGTGAGCTTTGTGCGGCATTTGGCCTACCGGGAAAGCTTGGTGTTGATGGTTCGCAAGTGACGCAGATGTTTGATGAAGGTCGCCTACAAGAGATCCGTGATTATTGCGAGACTGATGTGATTAACACTTATCTACTTTATCTGATCTACCAGCATCACACCGGTACGATTTCGCATGATTCTTTGCTTCGTTGTCGTGAGGAGTTGAGGAGTATACTCACTAAGAAAGGGAAGTTTGAGGAGATGTTGAGATATCTTTAGACCTCAAAAAAATACGCGGTTGATTCGCCCCAACTGAAGTTGTATTTCTGATTGCCAAGTGATTTGAACCCAGGGTTTTCTAAGGCGCGGATGGTAGTGGTGATTTTTGTTCCCGGCTTTAGTTCTGATAAAAATTTTTCCTCGATTTTTGCGAACATCTCGCGGTCTTTGAGAGGATGGTTCATGAAGATGAAGTCGGCTTCGCGCAGGTCGATATCTAGAATGCTGGCATTGATGAAAGAGATCTCGCGACGTGGCGCATCAGCAATTTGCAGAAGTTTTTGCTGAGTCTCGCAAGCCTTGTCATGTAAGCCTTGCAACAGTTCGACACCGACCAGTTTTTTAAAATCGAACAACAGGCTGGATTGGATTATTATTCGTCCCGTTCCTGATCCGAGATCAAAAAATACCCCGTCTTTTTTTGGATTTGTTCTTTCTACAATCGCTTGCCAAGTGGCAAAAGGCAGTTCGCCATAAAGCAGTCCCTCCTCGATTCCTGCTGTTTTGCGTGCGGCATTAGAGACGGCATAGCCGTCGATCTCGCTGTAGAGTTGGTTGAATATTTCTTCTGCGTTCATGTTTTATTAGAGCCTGTTTTCAATCTCACTCTGCAGGTAGAGATCGGAACATGTTTAGAGTTGATCGATATACCCACTAATCACATCCAGCCCCGCCTGCCAAAAGCGTGGGTCTTTGACGGAAAGTCCAAAAGGGGTGAGCATTTCCTTATGATGTTTCGTGCCACCGCCAGCAAGCATTTCAAGATATTTTTTCTCAAAATCCCTCACCTTTCCTGACTTGTAGATGCCGTAAAGTGAGTTGACGAGACAATCGCCGAAGGCATAGGCGTAAACGTAAAAAGGTGAGTGGATGAAATGTGGGATGTAACACCAGAAGAAGCAATATTCCTCATCAAACTTGAAGGCTGAACCAAGACTTTCTTTTTGCACATCCATCCAAAACTTGCAGAGCTGTTCAAGTGGAATTTCCCCGTGTTTCCTGGCTTCATGCACTTTCATCTCAAACTCAAGAAACGCGATTTGGCGGATTACAGTGTTGATCATGTCCTCAACTTTTGCAGCGATGATCAGTTTTTTCTTCTTCGGATTTTTTTCGTTTTTGAGGATTTTTTGGAAGGTGAGTTGTTCGCCAAAAACCGACGCGGTTTCGGCAAGAGTAAGTGGAGTACCGGCCATCAGATAGCCGCAAGAGCGCGCCAGATATTGATGCACACCATGTCCGAGTTCATGCGCGAGAGTCATCACGTCGCGAGTTTTTCCTTGGTAGTTCATGAGGATGTAAGGATGAACTGATGGCACGCAGGGATGCGAAAAAGCGCCGGAATCCTTACCATTTCTGACGCGAGCATCGAT
>VGDN01000112.1 GCA_016869695.1 Alphaproteobacteria bacterium | reverse complement strand
TGCATCTAATCATCAACAATCAAATCGGTTTTACCGCTAATCCCAATGATTCGCGTGGTACTACCTATGCTTCTGATTTGGCGAAGATGATCGACGCACCGATTTTCCACGTGAATGGCGATGATGTTGAAGCGGTGGTAAAGGTCTCCGACATCGTCACCCGTTACCGCCAACACTTCAAAAAAGACGCGGTGATCGATTTGATCTGCTACCGTAAATATGGTCACAATGAAGGTGATGAGCCGCTCTACACGCAACCGGTGATGTACACCAAACTCAAAGATCACCCAACTCTTGAAAAAATTTATTCACAAAAATTAATCGCTGAAGGCGTGATTTCAGCGGCACAGCACGAGAAGATGGTTGCTGATTTTGAAGCGCTTTTGTCGGCAGAGTTTGATAAATCTGTCGATTACAAACCAAAAGATGCAGATTGGTTGAAGGCAGACTGGAGTAAGATCGAAGATGGTAATGATGCTTTGCCTAAAACTGCGGTGAGCAAAAAAATCTTACAAAATTTGATCGAAAAAACTTTGGAAATTCCAGTCGGATTTAACGCAAATCAGAAAATCGTAAAACAGCTAGAAGCCAGGAAGCATGCGGTTTTAGAAGGAAAGGGAATTGATTGGGGATGTGGTGAGGCACTTGCTTTTGCCTCGCTGATTAATGATGGATTTCCGATTCGAATTACCGGCCAAGATTCTGGTCGAGGTACTTTTTCCCATCGTCACTCAATACTGCACGACGCCAAGACTGGTGCGCGTCACAACATCTTCTCCGGTGGTTTTAAATCCGTTCATGATTTCGCTTCCAATGAGGTGAATAATGCCGGTTCCGAGAACTGCGGCGGAGGCGTATCTAGACATACGTTGAGCAGCGGAAGCGCAGGAAGCGGCATTAGTCGCCCATTGGAGCTAGGAATCATGAACGGATTTGAAGTCTACGACTCGGTTTTGTCGGAATATGGCGTGCTTGGTTTCGAGTATGGTTACTCACTTTCCATGCCAAACGGCCTGACGATTTGGGAAGCACAATTCGGCGATTTTGCCAACGGTGCGCAGATTATTTTCGATCAATTTATCGCTTCATCCGAGGTGAAGTGGTTGCGCAAGTCTGGTCTGGTGATGCTACTACCGCATGGTTTTGAAGGCCAAGGTCCGGAACACTCATCAGCGCGTTTGGAGCGCTACTTACAAGCTTGCGCCGACAATAATTTACGCGTCGTCAACATCACTAATCCGGCGAATTTCTTCCATGCGCTACGTCGCCAACTACTTGGAAAAGACCGTAAGCCACTAGTTGTGATGTCGCCAAAATCGCTGCTTCGTCACAAGCTCGCGGTTTCAACAATCGAAGAATTTTCTGATTTTGATTTTCGTGCAGTCATCGGAGATCCATTGGTGAAGAAGGCGCGCAAGGTCGTGCTATGCAGTGGTAAGGTTTATTACGATTTAATCGAAGCACGAAAAAATGATGATGTTGCTATCATCCGCCTTGAGCAACTTTACCCATTTCCTGCAAAAGACGTAAAAGCGGAAATACAGAAATACGGAAATCCAGAAATAATCTGGTGCCAGGAAGAGCCACGCAATATGGGCGCTTGGAAATTTGTTGAGGAATTGATCGAAGAAACCATCGCTCGACCAAAATATGTCGGCCGCATTTCTTGTGCATCACCTGCCACCGGATATGGCTCGTACCATGCTCGCGAGCAGAAGAAACTGATTGACGAGGCATTGAGCTAAGTTTTAGTTTTTACCACTAAACAAAAATCCAAACCACCATGAAAACCAAGGATAGGCTCAAAGAGGAAATCGGATTACATAAATTACTTATGACAATAACTTCAGCAGTCGCGGTTTCGCTGATTAGCTGGGTGTGTAGCAATTTTGACTATAACTTTTCGTTAAAATTTTTGTTTGCATTTGTCGGAATACTTATTCTCACCACTGCAACTTTTGTTTTCTTAACTCAAACGATTAACAAAATAGGAGTAGGAGAGTTAGACCATGCACATTAACGAAATTTTGGCTAACATCGCGTTAGCATACGGCATTTAACCATGACCGCCATGTGCCTTTGGACATATTACAAACTCGACAGAGAGCCAAAAAAATCAAAACACAGACTCAAAAAAACATAAACATGACTCTCGAAATAAAAGTTCCCGCCCTTGGTGAATCAGTGTCTGAAGCAGCAATCGCGAAGCTTCATAAAAAAGTTGGTGACGTCGTGAAGGCTGACGAATTGATCGTCGAGCTCGAAACCGACAAGGTTACTCTTGAAGTGAACGCGCCGGCAAATGGCGTGATTTCTGAGATCAAAGTTGTGGAAGGTGACAGTGTTAAGGTTGGCGATCTGATTGCTTTGATGGTTGAGGGTGGTGCAGCGGTTGCAGTTAAACCGCTGGCTCCAGCAGTAGCTGCAGAAGTAAAACAAGAAGCTCATCTTTCTCCCGCTCCCAAAAAACTTGCCGCCGAAAACAACATCGACACATCAAAAATTTCCGGCAGTGGTAAAGATGGTCGAGTAACTAAGGGTGATGTTCTTGAGGCGATTGCTAATCCAAGCAAACCATTACCAGCAAAGGCGCCGGCGAATTTCGGTGAGAAGCAGATTGAACGCGTAAAAATGTCGAAGCTGCGCCAAAAAGTTGCGGAGCGTTTGAAAGAATCACAAAATACCGCGGCGATTTTGACTACCTTCAACGAAGTAGACATGAGTGCGGTCATGGCTCTGCGTGCGGAATATAAAGACGCATTCGAGAAGAAAAATGGCGTGAAGCTCGGCTTTATGTCCTTCTTCGTGCGTGCTTGCATCGAGGCGCTAAAAGAGATCCCGGCGGTGAATGCTGAAATCGACGGCACTGACATCATCTATAAAAATTTCTATGACATCGGTATTGCGGTTGGCTCTCCACAGGGTCTCGTTGTGCCAGTGCTTCGTGATGCTGACAAACTCAGCCTTGCTGGAATTGAAGCTGGAATTGGTGAGCTTGGCAAAAAAGCGCGTGACGGCAAGCTAGCGATTTCTGATCTAACCGGTGCGACCTTTACCATCTCAAATGGCGGTGTTTATGGCTCTCTGATGTCTACTCCAATCATCAACCCTCCGCAATCAGGAATCTTGGGCATGCATAAAATCCAAGAACGTCCAATGGTGGTTGCTGGTAAAATCGAAATCCGTCCAATGATGTATCTAGCGCTGTCTTATGACCATCGCATCATCGACGGTAAAGAAGCTGTGACCTTCTTGGTGCGTGTAAAGGAGCTAATAGAAAATCCTTTGAAGCCACAGACGAAAGAGATGTTTTGCGTCTAAGAGACTATCCAATTCTATCCACCACCAAAACTGGCCTGGAGTGGTTTTGCTGAATCTAGTAGCGTTCCATCAAGTGGTTTACATGTTCCACTTGGTTTTCCCCCCTGTTGTTTTTCTGCTGTCTCATCAATCTCTTTTTTTAGTTCTGCCAAATCCTTTGGTCCCATCGTAAAAATTTCTTTTTCTTTTCCAGCACAAGCGGAAGGCAGAACCACGGTCCAATTGTTGCCATCTTGCTTGAGATCGCAGGGGATGCTAAGTGCGGCGTAAGAGCCGCGGATTTTTTCAGCTAGTTTGCGCGCTTCATCTGGGTTGTTGCACGTGGCTTTGTTTTGCTCATCAAATCTTTCCCTAAAAACCTTCTGCATTTCTTCGCATATTGGCTGAAGTTTTTCCTTATTTTTCTCGCCAGTGATTTCTTCGTCGATTATTCGTGAATGAATGGCGCGGATTGTGTCAATATCCAAGTTTCTTTCTAGAATTATCTGGGCCGCATCTTTTTGTCTGGCGAAGGCGAGTAAATTCTCAATCGTGTAAGCACCGCAATTAACATTATCATGCTGCTGATGAGTTTTTAGATCGATGATCTCAACCTCTTTGCCACTCT
>VGDN01000111.1 GCA_016869695.1 Alphaproteobacteria bacterium | reverse complement strand
GAGGATTTTCCAGTCGTGATCACATCTTCAACTACTAAAACACGTTGTGTTTCATCAAGCGTGAAGCCACGTCGCAACTCAAACTGACCATTAACTCTTTCGCAAAAAATCGTTGGCAAACCAAGTTGACGCGCAAGTTCGTAACCAACGACCACACCACCCATTGCTGGGGCGACGACGATGTCAGCAAAGTTTTTTCCAAGACGTTCGATAATTTTTTTTGCAAGTTCGGCACAAAGTTTTTCCGCTCTTTTCGGCTTAATCAAAACACGCGCGCACTGCATGTAAGTGTCAGAATGCAGGCCGGAGGAAAGGATGAAATGGCCTTTAAGAATCGCTTCCGATGAAGCAAATTCCTGTAAAATTTCTTGTTGTTTTAGAGTCATGTTAAGAAACTTAGGTTCGCTCCATATTTTGTGTAACTGGAGTAGTGACGGGTTTTTACAATCATTGATGGTGTCGTTGGTGGCAATACTATTTCTAGAAAATCGTCAAAATTCCTTATCACAACAGCAGGGCTGAGTGTGGATAATGTTGGGATGCCTTTGGTGTTGGCTAAATAAACAAATAAAGAGCCAAAATATGTTCTGTGACATTTAAATCATGCCGGGGGATGAATTGGTTCAAATATCCAATTTCTAAATCCAGATCATGAATTTTTCTGACACGAAAACCAATAAAGACTCTGTTTCGTTCAAAAATTCTGTTCCCCGTGCCAAGTTCTCTTCGTAAATTTATAAATATTTCTTCCCAAAAAACCGGCGTGAAGCCTGAATTACTTTGTTTCTCGAATCTTAATGAATATCGCAGTCTTTCCGCCAAGGTTGACTGACTCTCCATCGATCTTACCTCCAATCTTCCTCTATGAGAAACTTTAAAATCTCCTACCGATCCATAATTTTTTGCATGCTGTAAAGTGATCCTATGCTCTTTTGATCTGCCAGTTTTAACAAAAGCATATAGGAGGCCAACTTCTTGTGAATCGCTGATTTTCTTCAATAATCCTGTTCTGATGAGAGTTTGAGCGTTTTCCGGTTTATCTAGATTGTGTCTCAGATTAGCTTCGCTCCACCAAGAATATCCATCCACTAATTCCTTTTTGTTAAAGATGCCATTCCAAGTGTTACTAGTATTGCGGTCTGAAGCGAAGGCAAACTGATTTGATAGAAGAAATAGTAGTATGATGGATACCTTTCTCAACATTCTGATGACGGATTTGGGTTTAACTAAGAGTTTTTTGATGATTGTGATTAAGAGGTAAGCCGGAGATAAAATCTGGGACAAAAATTACCATATATCAGTTAAATTTCTCTCAGAGTTTGAAACTAAATTAGTTAGTAAATTGTTCTCGCACTTGTTGCGTGGTCAATTCACATTCACAAAAACATGCAAAATAAATATATCTCTTCTGCCATCAGCACGATCAAAACCGAGATCGCAGGACTAAACTCCCTGCTCGATTTCTTCGACGAAAAATATTCACAAGCAGTTGAACTAATCCTTAACTGCAAAGGTCGCGTGATTATCAGCGGTATGGGAAAATCTGGTCATATCGCTAATAAAATCGCCGCAACTTTTGCTTCGACCGGCACGCCTTCATTCTTCATCCATCCAGGTGAGGCAAGTCACGGTGACCTTGGTATGATCACTACCGACGATGTTGTTATCCTTCTTTCCAACTCCGGCGAAACCAAAGAGCTGCGCGACATCATCTACTACTGCAAGCGTTTTGAGATCCCGATCATCGGCATCATCCGCCGTTTCGAGTCGGAGTTAACTAAAGCCAGCACCGTTGCTTTAGTTTTACCAGCAATCTCTGAAGCCAATAAAATCAACGCTCCAACCACTTCAACCACGATGATGCTTGCGCTTGGTGACGCTTTAGCGGTGAGTTTGATTGATGCTCGCAGCTTTGATCTAGAAGGCTTTGGAACCTTTCATCCTGGCGGAAAGCTCGGCTCAAATTTTTTGAAGGTGAAAGATTTGATGCGCTCGGGTGGCGATATTCCGCTCGTTAAAGAGCATCAAAAAATGCCGAAGATTTTACTCGAGATGACCTCAAAGCATCTGGGCTGCACTGGCGTGGTTAAGGCTTCCGGAGAGGTTATTGGCATCATCACTGATGGTGATCTGCGTCGTCATGTCGATCGCAATTTTTTGAAACGTAACGCCACTGATTTGATGACCAAAAATCCAACCACCACATCTGCCAATACGCTTGCAGTCGAGGCGATTCGCCTGATGAATAAAAAATCCATCACTAGTCTTTTTGTTCTTGATACAGAAAAAAAGCCGATCGGTATTTTGCATCTTCACGACTGCCTGCGGGCAGGTGTCGCCTAAATCTTCAATCTTAAATCCTAAATCCATGTCCTCTCTCTCCTCCTTCTCCTACTTGCTTTCCGCCATATTTTTCATCCTCTCACTTTACGGCTTGTCTTCGCCTAAAACTTCGCGTCGTGGCAACTATTTTGGTATGGCTGGCATGGGTTTGGCGATCATCACGACGCTCTTTTTGCCGCAGGTGCACAACATCCTGCTTATCATCTTAGCCATCGCGATCGGTGCAGGTATTGGGTTTGTAGTCGCTAAGCAAGTTAAGATGACAGCGATGCCGCAGTTGGTCGCTGGTTTTCACTCGCTGGTTGGTCTTGCTGCCGTACTGATTGCTGGAGCTGCTTTGTGGATGCCTGACTCTTTTCACATCATCGAAGACGGCAAAATCAAGCTCGCCAGTTTGATCGAGATGGGACTCGGCGTGGTTATCGGCGCCATCACCTTCACCGGTTCGCTAGTAGCCTTTGCCAAGCTCAACGGCAACATGAAGTCGAAGCTGGCCATCTTCAAGAATCCTAAAAAATCTGCGCAGATTATCGCTGTAGCTCTAGCGCTTGTGCTGTTCGGTTTTTTCTACTTCGGCTCGAAGTTTTTCTTCATCATCCTGACACTACTTTCCTTCTTTATCGGCTTCATGTTGATCGCTCCGGTTGGCGGTGCGGATATGCCAGTCGTGGTCTCGATGCTCAACTCCTATTCTGGATGGGCAGCTAGTGGCATTGGATTCACTCTCAACAACCCACTTCTTATCATCGCCGGTGCCTTGATCGGCGCGTCTGGCGCGATACTCAGCTATATCATGTGTAAAGCGATGAATCGTTCCATCTTTAACGTGATGTTTTCGGGATTTGGTGATCAAGTTGCGGTCATCACTGAGGCGAAGGAGCAGAAGCCAGTGAAGCAGGCAGCGGCTGAAGATGTGGCTTATCTCATAAAATCATCCTCCTCCGTTATCATCGTTCCGGGTTATGGCATGGCGGTTGCAGGCGCGCAGCATGCGGTGGCAGAGATGACAAAGATGCTCGAAGCAGCTGGTGTTACGGTGAAGTTCGCCATCCATCCCGTTGCCGGTAGAATGCCAGGCCACATGAATGTACTCTTGGCTGAAGCCAATATCGATCACGAAAAAGTTTTTGAGCTGGAGGAGATCAACGGTGAGTTCAAATTGACCGATGTTGCGCTCGTGCTTGGCGCCAACGACGTCACCAATCCGGCGGCGAAGACCGACAAGACCAGCCCGATCTATGGCATGCCGATCCTTGATGTTGCTGATGCTAAAACTGTATTTTTTGTCAAACGTGGTATGGCTGCAGGCTATGCCGGCGTCGAAAACGAGCTCTTCTACAAGGACAACACGATGATGATTTTTGGTGATGCCAAGAAGGTCGTCGAGGAGATCGTTAAAAATCTTAACTAAAACTTTATGGCCAAAACTAACGCTAACTCACTGCGCATCGGCAACGTGATCACCTTCGAAAACCAACTTTGGAAGTTGGTAAAACGCGAACATGTAAAGCCAGGCAAGGGCGGAGCCTATATTCAGGCCGAGTTAAAAAATCTGGTAACTGGCAACAAAACCAACACCCGCTTCGCTTCAAGTGAAGATGTCGACGTCGCTTTCGTCGAGCAAAGAAACTATCAGTTCCAATATTTTGATCAGGATGAGCTAGTGGCGATGGATATGGAGAGCTTCGAGACTTTTCAGTTCGTCA
>VGDN01000110.1 GCA_016869695.1 Alphaproteobacteria bacterium | reverse complement strand
AGGATCCTGGCTGTTGCAAGATGTTGTGATGAATGATGGAATCGCCCTAAATAAAAAGCTCGAAAGCCTCACAATCCCAACCGATTTAGAGGCGGATTTCGTGATGCAGAAAATCGTCAACAACTTCCAAAACGTAAAAATCTTCTCACTTTTCGAATTACCAGAACTGATTCACGACCTTGCCAGCTCTGGCTTTTCACCAACTAAGTTTCGGATTTATTTTCACTCACTCTTAAGCAAACCACCGCTCTTCGCAGCGATGAGCATGATCGCCTGCTATTTTAGCCTGAATCACATCCGCAACCAAAACACGATTTTCCTCATCCTCTGCGGAATCATTGTCGGTCTGTTTCTCTACATTATTTCCGGTCTCATACACAGCTTCGGCTCCTCCGGCCTAATCCCAGTTTTTGCCTCCACTTGGCTGATCGCTTTGATCTGCTTAGCGATTGGCACACTACTCATTTATCAAAAGGAAAAACTTTAATCAGTGCCCGGCGCTCAGAAGTAATTAGAGCCTGGGCACTGGGCACTTTTGCACTGAGCACTGAATTTATGAAAAAATTCCTGACTCTCATCACGCTCCTAATCCTCTCATCCTGTGCCACTCGCGAGGAGATGATGCAAAAAAATCTTGGCAAGGTTTGGGAAAAGTATTTTGAGAAGAAATTTGATGAAACTCGGCCGGTTGAGATACTAGTCGCTACTAATCGTCAGCCCAAAACAGAAAGCTTTACCTGTGACGATACCCAGTTTGGAGTCAATGTTAGCAAGGATCTGCGCTTTGGTGTTTGTAAAATAAACGTACCAAAAACTCATTTAATCGGCGATCTCGGTGGCTTGAGATTGCTTGGTGCAACTGCCTTCACGCCGGAAAATTTTTTTGCTGAACTAAAAAAATCACAGCGCTCACCGCTGATTTTTGTGCATGGCTTTAACGTGCGATATCAAGAGGCTGTAACGCGTGCCGCGCAGATTGCTTACGACTTAAAATATCAAGGACCGGTGATTTTGTTCACTTGGCCAGCGGGATCGGGGGAAGGGTTTATTGAAGAAAAGATGCTCAACAAAACTTATGCCGCCAATGCCAGCAACGCTCACGACTCAATCACCACCTTCAAAAACTTCCTCATCTCTCTGCAAAAAAATGAGATAAAACCAAATCTATTCGTGCATTCGATGGGACATCAGATCGTGCTTCCAGCCTTAAAATCACTGGCTGAACCAAGCCCGCAAAAAACTTTCATTAATCAACTTATCCTCAACGCCCCGGATTTTGATCTTACCCAATTCCGCGGCTTCACCTCCAACCTCAATAAAATCGCTAATCGCACCACTCTTTACTGTTCTGAAAATGACAAGGCGATGATCGCCTCCAAAAACCTCAACAACAATGAGCGCCTTGGCTCATGCGCTTACGTCAAAGAAATCGATGTGGTCAATGTCAGCGCAATTGATGATCCGACACTCGGACTAGGACATGGCTATTATTCATCACGCGCCATCTTAGGCGATGTCTTCCAAGCATTAATCGGCATCAATGCCAATAATCGCCTCTTCATCGCTAAATCCGATCCCCACGGCCCGGATAAATATTTTTTGAGGAAGTAAATGAATCGAAAAGAACATCCCGCACTACAAATCGATAAGAAAAAAATAATGCGCAAAGCCACTATCTTCGCACTTGAAATCGTTGCCATAACACTGCTCGTCGCTTACCTAATCACCAAAATTTTATGACCGCAGTCGATGAAGCAAGGTCGCGCGGGCGGCTGCATGGCGAGCTTTATGACGACTCAAGATTCCGCTCCGTTTTTGGTCGTGATCGCGATCGCATCATTGGCTCATCTGCCTTCCGCCGACTGCAATACAAAACGCAAGTCTTCGTGAATCATGAAGGCGACCACTACCGCACGCGCCTCACTCACTCGCTGGAAGTCGCGCAAATCGCACGTTGGATCGCCGGTGCACTTAAGGTGAATAAGGATTTAGCTGAGATAGTTTCGCTCGCTCACGACCTCGGCCATCCACCTTTTGGTCATGCTGGTGAAGAGGCTCTGAATGAAAAAATGCAAGCTTTCGGAGGGTTTTCCCATAACGCCCACACACTTAAACTTATCACCAAAATCGAATCGCGTTTCATTGAGTTTGAAGGGCTAAACTTGTCGTGGGAGATGTTGGAAGGCGTGGTAAAACATAATGGGCCAATCTTAGAGCCACACGGCTATATAGCTGAATATAACTCTCTACATGATCTTGATCTCAAAAATTTTTCCTCAATCGAAGCACAGATTTCAGCGATTTCGGACGATATTGCTTACAACAATCACGACATCGAAGATGGCCTGCGTGCTGATTTATTCAGGGTTGAGCAGCTATTTGATTTGCCGGCAGTCGGCAAGATTTACCAAGAAATCAGAAAAAAATATCCGCAAATCAAAAGGGAGATGTTGGTCGGCGAAGCCAAGAAATACCTAACTCTAGCGATGGTAACCGATGTGATTGAAACCACGCAAAGAAATCTTTCTAGATATCAAATCAAAAATGAGGAAGAGGTGCGCAAGCTAGGAAAATCACTAGTGCATTTCTCACCTCCGATGGAAATCGCTCACCAAAAACTGAAAAAATTTCTGCTAGAAAACATGTATCGCCACCCAATCGTAAATCGCATGACTGCTGAAGCAAAGAAGGTTGTTAGTGGTTTGTTTGATTTTTACACGCATTCACCAAAACACTTATCCATGCAAAAAATCACCGATAAAAAAACCCTTGCAATCGTAGTATCTGACTACATCGCTGGCATGACCGATCGCTTCGCGATTAAAGAATTTGAAGATCATCTTTAACCCAAATCCGTCATTGCGAGGCTTGCATTAACGAGCCGTGGCGATCCATTGGATTGCTTCGCCTAAGGCTTGCAATGAAGGACGGATTTAGGTTTAACAAAGATTCATACTTCGACAAGTTCAGCACGACAAACCGAAATTCAGTCACGCTGAGCTTGCTGAAGCGTGACTATCAATCTCCAAATCATGAAAAACATCTTCCCCTACAACAACATCCAACCAAGCATTGACCCGTCTGCTTTTGTAGCACATACAGCAATCATTTCCGGAGATGTTTCTATCGGGAAAAATTCTGGCATTTGGTATGGCTGCGTACTGCGCGGTGACGTCACGAAAATCACCATCGGCGAGAATACCAATATCCAAGACAACTGCGTTTTGCACGGCACACGCCCTAATCATGCGCAAAACAAAACAGGCTCAGAAGGTGCGCCAGTTATAGTTGGAAGCAATGTCACCATCGGCCACAATGCCATCATCCATGCTTGTGTCATCGAGGATTACGCCTTTGTGGGTATGGGTGCAATCATCATGGATCTCGCTCGCGTCGAAAAATTTGGCATGCTCGCCGCCGGCGCCATGCTTACTCCAGGACGCGTCGTGAAGAGTCGCCAGATCTGGGCTGGTAACCCCGCAAAATATTTCCGCGACATGACTAAGGAAGAAATCGACTACATCCAAATCTCCGCCGACAACTACGCGCAGCTGGCTCGTGAGTATAAGTTAGTTGGTATTCGGTAGTGAGTTACAACCAAATCAAAAACATCGCGAAGCTACTTATCACCTCCCTCCTCGTCACCCTCTTCCTTCTCTTCTACTGCCAGGCCTTTTACGATTTTGGTATCGATGCTAAAAACCGAATCCTCCACAGCTCACTTTACGCCTTCTTTACCACTCCACTTCTTTTCTGGGCTTCTGCTTATCTCTGCCGACGCTTTGCTCCAGCAGCTTGCGGCAGCAACATGGACAACATCAAAAGCGAAAAAAATTTAAACTTACGCACAGTTTTTGTCTGCGCTGTCAGCTCACTCATCGCAACTTTTGCTGGTGGATCACTTGGTCGCGAAGGACCGTCGGCGCAGATGTCGGCGAGTATTTTTTATACTATCAGCAAGAAGATAAGTTGGATCTATATAGGTACTGGAGTCGGCTTAGCCGTTGCCTTCAACGCCCCAATCGCCGGATTTATTTGCGTCTGCGAAAAGCTGTGGCAAAGC
>VGDN01000109.1 GCA_016869695.1 Alphaproteobacteria bacterium | reverse complement strand
TGCCGCGCTTGTCATAGTGGTCGAGATAGCTTTTGAGCTTGATTTCAATCGGGTAGACCTGGCCGTTATATTCCAAAATCAGATCGACCTCAGCGCCGCCATTGGTGCGGTAATGCGAAAATCTTGGCTTAGCCTTTAGATTATTTGCCAAAGCCTTAACCATCGTCACACAGTAGCTCTCAAAAATCGCTCCTTTAAGTGGGCTTTTAGCCAAAGCGCCGGCATCAAAAATTCCATTCAAATAACAGGCGAGACCGCTGTCGATAATGTGCCCTTTGCGCTTCTGACTTACGCGTTTGATGGCGTTGTTGTTGAAGGGAAAAAGCTCAAACCACAGATAGGCATTCGACATTGCCTGCAGCCAATTATTCGAAGTTTTTGGGGTCACGCCAATCTCGCGCCCGAGTTGTGAATAATTTATTTCTTGTGCAGTGAGAGCGGCGACGATTCCTAAAAAACGATTAAATTCACCAAGATCAGAAGCGGCGCCAAACACACGCACATCACGCTCCAAATAGGTTTGGATGTAGGAGTCAAAATAGCGCGTCACTAAGTCATTTTTGATTCGAAGAAGCGCCGGAAATCCGCCGCGCCACAACACTTCATAAAGACTTTTTTTTGGATGCAGACAGCCGAGAAATTTTTTTGGTAAGCTCTCCGGATTTTTAAGAAATTTTTCTAAAAAATTTTGCTCAGAGCGATTGTTTAGCTCGAAATATGTCATCGGCGAGAGCTCAATGATACCAACCCTTCCCGCCATGCTCTCGGCAACATTTTTTAGCATCATCAGATTGTGTGAACCGGTCAAAAAATATTGACCAGATTTTGTCGATTTGTCGGCTTTACGTTTTATCGATCCAAACAGCTCGGTGGCATATTGTACCTCATCCAAAATGATCGGCGAAGGATGGTTTTGTAAAAAAAGATCCGGGTCTTTTTTTACACGATGAATGTCGTGCAGATTGTCAAAAACTATGCAGTCCAGCTTGGGAAAAATCTTTTGGAGAATCGTTGATTTACCTACCTGCCTAGCCCCTACGATCAGAACTATTTTAAAGAATTTTCCGACTCTTTTTATGTAACTTTCTAGGTGACGGTCGTTAGATTTTAACATATTTTAATACCTCACGAATCATGATTAGTAGTTCTTATTTGTTAGGTATTAGATTGCCCATGTCAATCTCAAAAAAGTTATGAAATACCCCCAAACAGCGCGTTCCAAGGCATAGCGATGATTTTCTCATCAAGTTTGTAACACTCATCGCCAGCATAAATGATCAAGCCATGCGCGATTTTTTTACTCGGGAAGGTTGTAAAGAATGATTTGATGCCGCGCTTGTCATAGTGGTCGAGATAGCTTTTGAGCTTGATTTCAATCGGGTAGACCTGGCCGTTATATTCCAAAATCAGATCGACCTCAGCGCCGCCGTCAGTGCGGTAATGCGAAAATCCAACGCCGGTATTTTTTATTTCCGCCAAGGATTTGATCATCGAGATGCAGTAGCTTTCAAACACCGATCCCTTAAGCGGGCTAGCAGCAAGCGCTTCCGGGCTGGATATTTTTTGCAAATAACAAATCAGACCGGAATCAAGAATGTGACCTTTGCGCTTTTTGCTGATGCGCTTAATGGCGTTGAGGCTGTAGGGCATAAGCTCAGTCCACAAATAAGAGCAACTCATTACATCCAGCCATTTGCTAGCGGTGGCCGGGGCGATTCCGATTTCTCTGCCGAGCTGGGAATAGTTGATTTCTTGTGCGGTTAAGGCGGCAGTGATTCCCAAAAAACGTTCGAATTGTTTGAAGTCTAAAACATTGCCAAAGGTTCGGATGTCGCGCTCCAAATAGGTTTTAACGTAAGAAGAAAAATAATCTCGGACAGCTTCGTTGGGGATTCCAATCAATGCCGGAAAGCCTCCGCGCCACAACACTTCATAAATATTTTTTCTCGGGTTCAGGCAGCCGCTGAATTTTTTTAACAAGCTCGGCGGATGTTTCAGAAAAATTTCCAAAAAATTTTGCTCGGGTTTTTTGTTTAATTCGAAATATGTCATCGGCGAGAGCTCAATAATACCAACCCTTCCCGCCATGCTCTCAGCAACATTTTTTAGCATCATCAGATTCTGCGATCCGGTCAAAAAATACTGCCCCTTCTTTGTGGATTGATCGACTTTTCTTTTGACCGACCCAAGCAGCTCGGGAACATATTGCACCTCATCCAAGATGATTGGGGACGGGAAGTTCCTTAAAAATAAGTCGGTGTCTTTTCTGGCGCCAAACTCGTCACTAAAGGCATCAAACGTAACGGATTTCAGTTTAGGAAAAGTTTTTTTGAGAAGTGTCGACTTACCCACCTGCCTAGCTCCAACCAGCAAAACGACTTTAAAATATTTACTCGTTCTTTTGATCCGATTTTCGATATTTCGTGTGTAATATTGTATGATGTAATACCTCGCAAATTAAAGTTAGACTTTCTTTTTGCGAGGTGTCTATCTGTTGGATTGTTTTGTCAAATCTCCAGAGTCACGCAAACCGGGCAGTGATCCGAAGCCTTCTCTTGGTCTCTAACGCCCTTATCCTCAATGCTTGCGGAGGTGATGTGATCGGCGGCGAGTGGTGAAGTTAGGAGATAATCGATGCGAGCTCCTTTGTTGTGTTGCCAAGCGCCGGAGCGATAATCCCACCAGCTAAATGCCTGATCATTTGGATGAGTGATGCGGTAAGAATCGATCAATCCGAGGTTGAGTAGGGAGCGAAATTTTTGGCGCTCGAGCGGATGAAAAAGTATTTGTCCTTCAAAAGTTTTGGGGTCGTAAACATCTATGGGATCAACCGCGACATTAAAATCGCCACCAAAAATCTGGATCTCATCAAAGTCGAGAAGCTTAGAGATATGTGCCTTCAACCGATCATAAAAATCTAACTTGTAGAGAAATTTTTGACTGGTCTCAAGCGAAATTTCTTCCGAGCCGCCGTTGGGAACGTAGATCGAAGCAACGCGAATCGCCTTACCCGCAACCGAGATTACGCCTTCGATGTAGCGAGATTGCTCATCCCCAAGTAAAGTAGGTAACCCCTTAACCACATCTTCAATTTTATATTTCGAGAGAATCGCCACACCGTTGTAAGTCTTCTGACCAAACACCGCAGCATTGTAACCCACATCATAAAAGGCCTCACGAGGGAATTCATCCTCAACGCATTTTAATTCCTGCAACAAAACAACATCCGGATTAGAATTTTTAAGCCACTCCAAAACCCTTGGCAGACGCGCCTTCACAGAGTTTACGTTGAAGCTAGCGATTTTTAGTTGGGTGGTCACAAATCCTTCATAAAATGAAATCCGCGAATGTGAAAACCCTCGCGGAAGTAGAGTGGATGGGATTTTTTATTTTCGGTGAAGGAGTCGAGAATGATTTTTTCGCAACCGAGTTCGCGCCCAATTTTTTGCAGCTCTTTCAAAATTTTTTGTCCGATTCCTAGCCCTCTTTTTTCTTCCTCTACGATAAAACTCGAGACTTGGATGTAGCGTCCGCAATAAAGCATGCGTAGGATCCAATAGCCCGACACCCCAACCAGTTTGTCACCCAAAAACGCCCCAACCATTTTAAAATTATTCCTCGCCATCATCTCCGAAATCTGCTCCTCAAAACTTTCTAAACTCATCCACAAATAGCGCTGCTTAAGGATCGGATAGGTGGATAGGATTTCAGTTTTGCTGCTTAGTTTTTTGATCGTGAGGCGGTTTGTCTTCATTTTTATAGATTCGTCATGCTTCGACAATCATTCGACAAGCTCAGGACTTTGGCTAAGCATGACCAGTCACTCTGAACTTGTCGAATGGTGGCGAGATGAACTAACTGTAAATTTTTTTCCGATTTTTGTGAAGGAGTTCGAGAGTTTTCATGCTTAGAACCTGGTTTAGGATTTTAGACATTTGATATGCCCATCCTTTGCCCAATCGAGAATTTTCTTGTCTCTGGTGAGCAAGGTGGCGCCGAGCATTTTAGTAGTTGCGACGATGATTCTGTCTGCTGGATCACCATGAAAATCATCCATCAACAGCACGCTT
>VGDN01000108.1 GCA_016869695.1 Alphaproteobacteria bacterium | reverse complement strand
TTCTTTTCAACTTCAACCTTCGCCGCCGCGCCGCATCACGAGAAAGCGATTCTCGCTGGGGGGTGTTTTTGGGGGATGGAGGAGTTGTTGCGGGGAGTTAATGGAGTGGTAGAAACGAAGGTTGGTTACAGTGGCGGTGATGCTCCGAATCCGAATTACAAAATCGTTTCAAGCGGCTTGAGCGGGCATGCCGAGGCGGTTGAGGTGACGTTTGATCCGCAGAAAATTTCTTACGAAAATTTGTTAAAATTCTTTTTTACAATTCACGATCCAACAACTCTCAACCGTCAAGAAAACGACATTGGCACACAATATCGTTCGGCAATTTTTTATTTTAATGATGAGCAGAAAAACACGGCGCTGAAGGTTATTGCGGCGGCGAATAAGTCTGGCGTGTTTAGAAAGGCGGTGATTACGGAAGTTGCGAAGGCGAAAGTTTTTTATCCGGCGGAGGAAGTTCACCAAAATTACTTACAGAAAAATCCTTACGGTTACACTTGTCATCATGTGCGTGAAGAGTGGAAATTTTAATTCTGTGAAATTTTTTTTACCATTATCAGACCTTGTAAATACTCGCTAAAATGAGATTTTCGTTGGCAACGAGAATCTTTCTTTTTCTTAAAGACGAAAAACAAAAAATTAAAACATGAAAAATTACCAAACCGTTACTCCAGAAAAATTACGCGATTTTGATTCTAAAAATAGCGTAATCATTGACGTGAGAAGTAAGGTGGAACACGAGGGTAAGAGGCTTCGCTGTAGCCACATTCACGCACCGCTAGATCAGTTAGATCCGCAAAATCTTATGCAAAAACACGGCTTAAACGAAGATGCGGAAATTTACTTTTTATGTCGCAGTGGCGGAAGAGCGAGGCAGGCAGCGGACAGATTTTTTAATGCCGGATTTACGAACTTAAAAATTATTGAAGGCGGCTTGAGCGCTTGCGAATCCTGTGGTGAAGCCGTTGAGGGATATGAAACTAATAGCTGCAGCGTCAAAAAGAATTGCCCGATTTCGCTTGAACGCCAAGTACGAATTGCGGCGGGAGCTTTGACATTTTTTGGAACTGTCTGCGCAATAATTTTTCACCCAATTTTTCTGACAGTTCCACTTTTTGTCGGCGGTGGATTGGTTTTTGCTGGAGTTACTGACCGCTGCGGAATGGCTCTGTTGTTACTTAGAGCGCCCTGGAATAAATAGTCGGTATGACAAACAAAAATTAGAATGACGTGGTGACAGTGTAATGAGATTACAAAAATAATGCTTAAGTCAGAAATCGAAATCAGCGGAATAAAAATTTTTCTCACGCAGAAAAAAATCAGAAATCTGCATTTAAGAATTCTTCCGCCAAGCAGTGAGGTGAGGGTGTCGGCGCCGCTTCGATTTAGTTTAGAAAAAATCGAAGAGTTTGTTTTGAAGAGAATTGACTGGATTAAAAATGGTCAAAATCAAATTCGAAAATTGCACGAGGAAGGAAAAATTGAGATGCCGCCGAAATTTCTTTCCGGAGAAAAACATGAGTTTTTGGGAAAGAAATTTGAGTTTGAGTTAATCAGAAATAGTAGCGCAAACAAACTAATATTCAGTGCCGAGCGCTTTGTAATGACAGTGAAAGGCCAATCGAATTTTGCGCAGCGACAGAAATTAATGGATAATTTTTACCGCAAAAATTTGCAGGAGATGATTCCGCAAATGATTGAAAAATACGAAAAAAAGATGGGCGTAAAAGTTGCAGAATTTGGCATCAAAAAAATGAAGACGCGTTGGGGAACTTGTAACGTGAGAGCACGTCGAATCTGGCTTGGTTTAGAATTAGCTAAAAAACCGGCGGGATTTTTGGAGTCGATTGTCGTCCACGAAATGGTGCATTTTCTTGAGCAAAAACACAGCAAAAGATTCTACGAATTAATGGATCGCTTCATGCCCAAATGGCGAATAACTGATGCGGAAGTTAAGGGAAAAATTATCGATTAAATCTATACCCATTCTAGTTGAAGATACCGACGTTCTAGCAAAGCATTTTTAGAAAAAATCAACGCTGCTCAAAGCCTTAGTAGGTCAGTCTACGAAGGCTTTTTACAGCATTAATTTTTCCTCAAAAATCCTTCGAAATAGATCGGCTTCTTCAGGTGGAATGTGTATAGAGATGAGCTGAATTGCAGAATCGACTCCAGCAAGAAGTTGTGATTTGTCGTGTCCGAGAATTCCTTTTAAAGCCAGGTGATTGGAGGCGTGATTGCTGCGAAATATCGTTTTTTCAAGGTTTAGGTTTTCTAACAAGAGGCGCATTTCTTCAAATAATTCGAGCAAATTCATCTCGCGCCAGTTTAACCCAAATCCGTCGTTAGAATATTGCATAATTCCTAACTAACCCTCGATTCTACTAGCCTCATATTGTGCTCCGCTCCTCACCGTATGGGAAGATACGCTTCTGGTGCGGTGCTCGTCTAAGGCTAGTAGAATCTGGGCTTAGCGAAATTCTGAAACATTCTAACGACGGATTTGGGTTGAAAGTTTAGCTTGATGTCTGGATTAGTGAAGTATCTTGGGAGATCAGGTGTTTACTATCTGCATGAGATACTCCGCTAAGAGTTTTTACAAAACCGCTGCGCAGTTTCTAAGAACTCTAAGCTGGGGGTATGACAGCCAGAGGGGTATAGGCCGGATTGGGTTTTCTTAAGCGTTATTGGGGTTGTGATATAATCATTTGTTTTTACGGATGTGCGAGAAATGTTTTGCGAAAACATAACCTTAAGGTTTTGTAGCGAACGAACAAAATCAGGTTGTTTTTGAAATGTTGTATCCGTCACAATTCATGCTTCGACAGGCTAGGCATGACTAGTCACCCTGAGATCAGCCTGTCCTGAGCCTGTCAAGGGATCGAAGGGTGACGAACACAACATTTCAAGAACAACCAAAATAAGGACATGAGGTCAACAAGAAGATTTCTTTCTGGTTTTAGGCTTATTGTGGATACGCTTGTGGATACGCCTTTAAAAAGAGTGGCAATATGTTCAGAAAAGAATCCAAATATGGCTTTGATGTTGGGGAGAAATGGTAAGCTAAGCGTAAAATCCTATGACAGTGTCAATCTTGGTGATAGCAGTGAGTTGCTAAATTCGCTTGAGTCGGCTCCAGAAAGCAGCTTTTTGCCCAAAAGCTTTTTATCGTATTTACAGCCATCAGACGTGTCAAAATTTTGCGAGCATCTGAATCCAATTATCTTCTTCAATCTTGGTATCAACAAGTCGACCAGGCACATAGATTTTTATAATTTCTGTATTCCAGACGATTTTTTAGATGAGGAATCCAAGCGTCGTGTCATGCGCAATCGCAGCAAGATTTTAGGAGTTTTTCCGTTACTCGGCAAAATCACCGTCGGCGATTTTAAAGTTGGGTTTCGTTTGTTGAAAATGTTTGATCTTAGGCATAATGATGAGGCGATTAATGCTATAAAGGATTATTTTAGAATTCCGCATACATCGACCACCGGCTTTATGAAGCGCATAGCATATGCGCCGATGTATCCTGATGGAGTTAGGAATCTTGATGAAATGTTGAGGTGGGGGCTGGTGGATAGCGCTAAGGATAAGAAGGAATATGAAAAAAGAATCTTCAATATCCCACTTCCGCATGAAAAAGAAGAAGAAGAATATGAGGCGATGTGGACAATCATTGGCTCGCCAAACTTTTCTAAGTTCGACAGCAAAACTAGATCCAATATTTTTCTGAATATCAAAAAAGGTGAGTGGGCAACAAATTTGGCGGCGATTAATAATGAGTATTTTATGGATTTGGTATCGCAATATTCCCAAGCCATAGCCGACGACTTGCTGCTGCCAATTTATGCGCAAGAGCTGTATAAACAGTGTCGGGAGATAGCATCTGGCACGAAGCCGGAAGACTTGTTGAAGTTGATGTCTCATGAGTTCACCAGATATGTTCGCGCTAATCTTAAGGTTTTCGCTGAGGGGATTTTATTTTCTGATCTAACGCCAAAGCAGATGCTGGAACATGCTAAGGGATTTGATCGAAAGATCGCGCAGCTTAATGAAGCTAAGCCGGTTTTGGTTGCGAGGAATATCAAACCGAAGGATAATACCTCAAAATATTGTCCTCAGTGGCATAAAATATTCCCAGATCAAGAGATTGATGGCTTTAAGTTCAAAG
>VGDN01000107.1 GCA_016869695.1 Alphaproteobacteria bacterium | reverse complement strand
GCTACGGAGGCTTACGTTGTAACAATACCATCGCGATCAGCAAAAGATCGCAGCCGAAATCGTGCGTTTAGGCACGATTTCTCCCCCTGAGCTACGGAGCGAAATTATTTACTACCTACGTAGTGATATTCGAAACCCTTTTTCCTCATCTCCTTCGCATCAAAAATATTTCTTAGATCGAGGATTTTTTTGGTTTTGATTCGGGAGAAATCGATTTCTTTATATTCCTCCCATTCGGTGGCGATCACGATCAAATCTGCGTCAGCAGTGGCTTCGTAAAGATTTTCAAAGAAAGAAATATTTTTTACTCCAGCAAATTCGCGCCGAGCATTTTCAACTGCGGCAAAATCATGAGCAAAGATTTGTACATCTTTTTGCACAAGTTCTTGCGCAATCATGATGGCTGGTGAGTAGCGGATGTCGTCAGTGTTTCCCTTAAAGGCTAAGCCCAGCAGTGCGATTTTTTTTGCGCGCAACGCCAGGATTTTTTCGACCATCTTCTTTCTCCGCTTCTGGTTCGAGGTGATGACGGAGTTGATTAAAGACAGTTCAACCAGATTCTCTTTTGCGACGTTTATGATCGCCAAAATATCCTTCGGGAAGCAAGAGCCACCAAAGCCTGGGCCGGGATTCAAAAATTTTTCACCGATGCGCGAATCAAGACCAACTGCACGTGCAAGCTGTTTGATATTTCCCCCAACCGCCTCACACAAATCTGCCATTTCATTGATGAAGGAGATCTTGGTGGCGAGGAAAGAGTTGGAGGCATATTTGATGAGTTCGGCGGTAATGATGTCAGTTACGACCAGTTTCTCGCGCGGAAAAGCGGCGTAAATATCTTCAAAAATTTTTTGCGATTTTTCATCTTCAACTCCGACAACGATACGGTCTGGATTCATGAAATCATTGATTGCAACGCCTTCACGCAAAAATTCAGGATTTGAAGCAACGGCGAAATCTAGCTTCGGATTTGTTGCTTTAACCAGCTCTTTAATCTTCGCACCAGTGCTGGCAGGAACGGTCGATTTGGTTACGATTAATTTTGGCGAATCAGAAAGTTCCGCGACCTCTTTTGCCGCTGCTAAAACGTAAGAAAGATCGGCAGAACCGTCTTCGTCTTGAGGAGTGCCGACGGCGATAAAGACAGTGGTAAGTGGTAAGTGGTGAGTGGTAAGTAAGGCTTCGGAAAGACTGGTGGTGAAGGAAATTTTTTTGGTGATGATGACTTCTGTGAGCAGCTTAGAAAGGCCGGGCTCAAAGATTGGGACGATGCCGGATTTCAGTGCAGCTATTTTTTTTTCGTCCTTGTCAACGCAGACAACTTCATGCCCAAGCTTGGCGAAACACACGCCGGAGACTAGTCCGACATAGCCGCTGCCGATTACTACGATTTTCATTAACTCTCAGTTGTGTAGTTTGGCGACTCCGAAGTGATGGTGATTGAGTGTGGGTGCGATTCGCGCAGGCCGGAATTGGTGATGCGCACGAAGTTACAATTTTTGCGCATCTTTTCGATGGTGGCATTGCCAGTGTAGCCCATCGCTGCTTTGAGTCCGCCGACAAGTTGATGAATTACATCTACAACCGCTCCTTTGTATGGCACGCGTCCCTCAACACCTTCTGGAACTAACTTCATTTTATCGGCAACATCTTGTTGGAAATAGCGGTCTGCTGAGCCGCGCGCCATGGCGCCGAGCGATCCCATGCCACGATAAACCTTATAGGAACGGCCTTTGAATAAAACGATTTCGCCCGGTGTTTCTTCAGTGCCAGCAAGCAATCCACCAAGCATCACGCAAGATGCACCAGCGGCGATGGCCTTGGCCAAATCGCCAGAAAATCTGATGCCGCCATCAGAAATAGTGGGGATTTTTACCTTATCGCAAAACTCGACTACATCGAGCAGTGCTGAAAGTTGAGGCACGCCGACACCAGCAACGACGCGGGTTGTGCAGATTGATCCTGGACCAATCCCAACCTTTACCGCATCAATTCCCGCATCAATCAAAGCCTTTGCCGCTTCAGCGGTGGCGATATTGCCGGCGATAAAATCTTGTTTTGGATAAAGTTTTTTGAGCTCGTGCACCGCAGAAATCACGCCAGCAGAATGACCATGCGCGGTGTCGATGGTGATGATGTCAGCACCAGCTTCGATCAGAGCTTCAGCGCGCTTCATTCCGTCGCGACCAACGCCAGTTGCGGCCGCAACTAGCAGACGACCTTCTTCATCTTTAGAAGCGAAGGGAAATAGTTTGGTTTTTTCGAGATCCTTACCAGTCATCAGCCCTACACAATTTCCGCCTACATCAGTGATGATGATTCTTTCGATTTTGTTTTTGTGGAGCAGAGATTTGGCATCAGCCTTACTTACACCTACCTTGGCAGTGACTAGATTTTCTTTAGTCATCAACTCCTTCACCAACTGTTTCTTGTCGGAAGCAAAGCGCACGTCGCGATTGGTGAGGATGCCGACCAGTTTTTTCCCCCCCGCTTTAACCACTGGAATGCCGGAAATATTGTGAGTTTTCATCAAGAGCAACGCATCGCCAAGAGTTTCATCAGGTGTGATGATTACTGGGTTTATAACGATTCCAGATTCGAATTTTTTCACCCGACGTACCTCATCTGCCTGCTCTTTCGCCGAAAGATTTTTGTGAATGCAACCAATACCGCCGCACTGTGCCATCGCAATCGCCAAGCGACTTTCTGTAACCGTATCCATCGCTGCTGAGATCACCGGAATCTCGAGAGAAATATTTTTAGTAATGCGTGTTTTGGTGTTAGTATCACTAGGCAAAATGCTAGAAAATGCCGGCTTGAGCAGCACATCATCAAAAGTTAGTGAGGGAGCAACTGTCTCAATTTCTTTACGATTCTTTTTCATTGCTTGAAGCGGGTTAAAGTTTTGAGATCAATCTAAAATACTAAATCTTAAATCCTAAATCCTTATGTTTTCCTCAATCGAGAAACTTTGCGAAGAGCGTAAAATCAAGCTTACCGAGAATCGCCGGATCATCGCGCGGGTAATAGAAGAAAGTCGCGATCACCCCGATGTTGAAGAGGTTTATTATCGTGCATTGAAGGTGAATCCGAATATCGGCATGGCGACGGTTTATCGGGCAGTAAAAATGTTCGAGGAATTTGGTCTAATCGCCAAACATGATTTTGGTGGCAACAGGGCGCGTTATGAGAAACTCGAGGGTGATGAACATCATGATCATTTAATCGATATTGCTAATGATGAGGTGATCGAATTCTTCGATGCTGATTTGGAAAAGCTGAAAGAAAAAATTGCCCGCGACAAAGGATATGAGCTGGTCGGACACAAGTTGGAGTTGTATTGCCGACCACTGAGTAAATAACCAACCTACTTAGGTGAAATCAGTTTGTTGTTAAAGATGCAGAGTAGTCCGTCAGAGAGGCGTAAGGTGAATTGTCGTGCTACCGCTGGGACAACTACATAATTATCGCGAATGACGTAAGTTAGTTGTTGCTCATTACCATTCACGTCAACCGTGCTTATTGTTGGAATAACCAGATTGTCATTGGGGAATTGGAAATTGGTTTCTTGGCCATTGTCGTAAACCTTTGTTGGCACAATATTGTCTGATTTGCCGGTGAGGCTGTAGTCGAAATTCAGTTTAGCCTCTTCCGGATTACGTTCGATTATTCCTGGTAATTTTTGTCCGATATTTGCTGGCGGAGTTGGGGTTTTAATCACGATAGGCGCTGTTGTAGGGGCGGTTGGAACTGGCATTGGAGGAGCAACAGGCTTAGTTGCGACATTCGGCGTCGCTAGCTGCGGAGGGATTGGTAGCGGCTGTCCGATTTGTGGGTAAAAAAACCTAACCGTGTAAACCAAATCCTCGTCGGCCTTACCGGTGAATTCATCGGAGCGGATGTCGAAATGGTAAGTACGTTTGTTGGTTATGATGGTCATATTGGTGTGAGCAGAAATCTCGAGCGGACGAACGAATAGCCTACGGCCAGATGGAGTTAGGCGCCATGCAAATGCTTCACCGATCGAGAGCATTTCGATTTCTTCATCATCGCCAAACTCGATGAAGGACTGGTAATTGTAGTAGAATTTTAATTCGTAAACTTCGTTGGGATTATAGACGAGAGTGCGGATACGTGAGTCGGTGGTGATAGGGGTTTGGGCGTGAGCAGAGATGAGGGGTAATAGCAAAGCAGCGCAGAAAACAATCTTGAGCAGGTTAAAGAGACTGTCACAAATCCTACCTTTTGCTTCGAATTTTACTCGCGAACTTTTTTGTGCAGCTTC
>VGDN01000106.1 GCA_016869695.1 Alphaproteobacteria bacterium | reverse complement strand
TGAGCAAAATCACTATCTTTAACGCCGAAGAATGTCCGTGCAAAATCGCCGGCGAGGTGAAGCATGGAGTGGGTGAAGATTTACTCAATCTCGACGATTACGTCGAACAAAAAGAACAGAAAAAGATGGATCGCTTTATCCATTTGTCTATCGCCGCTGCAGATCAAGCCATCGCTGATTCGGGATGGAAGGCGGAAAGCGAGGAACAGAAATATCGCACTGGCGTAATGATCGGCTCTGGCATTGGCGGCTTACCAGCAATTGAGCGAACTGCACAGACCGTTCAAGAAAGAGGGGTGCGCAAAATCAGCCCATTCTTCATTCCGCAAAGCTTAATTAACCTAGCTTCCGGCCAGGTTTCGATTAAACATGGATTTATGGGGCCAAACCATGCCGTGGTCACTGCTTGCGCCACAGGCGCCCACGCAATTGGTGATTCCGCCCGCATGATCGAATATGGCGATGTTGACATAATGATTGCTGGCGGCGGCGAATCAGCGATTTGTGCAACTGGTATTGGCGGCTTCTCCGCATTGCGCGCGCTTTCTACTAACTTTAACGAAAATCCAACTGCTGGTTCACGCCCGTGGGATAGGGATCGCGACGGTTTCGTGATGGGAGAAGGTGCTGGTGTTGTTGTTCTTGAAGAACTTGAACATGCCAAAAAACGCGGCGCCAAAATTTATGCAGAAGTAGTTGGTTATGGCATGTCAGGTGATGCTTATCACATCACCGCTCCCGAAAGCTCGGGACGTGGCTCAACTTACGCAATGAAACTCGCCATCAAACATTCGAGATTAAATCTGGAAGATATCGATTACATCAACGCCCACGGCACCTCAACTCCAATGGGCGATGAGATCGAGGTTAACTCCGTCAAAAAAGTTTTCGGCGATCACGCTTACAAGCTTTCAATGTCCTCAACCAAATCAGCGATCGGCCACTTGCTTGGCGCTGCTGGCGCGGTTGAAGCGATCTTCTCGATTCAGGCCATTCGTGACAATATCGCCCCTCCAACCCTCAACCTTGAAAATCCTTCTGAGGGCTGCGACATCGATTTGGTCGCTAAACAAGCCAAAGCGCGCAAGATTGACGTAGTGATGTCCAACTCCTTTGGCTTCGGTGGAACCAATGCCTGCTTAATCCTTAAACGCTTCGCATGAGCAAAGCTCGCCGCATCAAAGAAAAAATTATCTTCAGCTGCGCCACCTTGTCCGTATTGGTAATATGTTATCTCTTTTTGGTGCTAGGCATAATCATGTATTTCAACGCACCAAACTCTTATCACAAAGAGGATAAGCGCTTCGTCGTTGAGAAAGGCATGACCTTACGCGAAGTAGTTAACAAACTGTATCGGGACAAAATCATCAAAAGCCCATCCACCTTTCTTTATATCGGACAGCTGATCAAAGGCGTCGATCCCAAAGTCCGCTACGGTGAATATTTCTTCGAGAAGCATATCTCTTACTACAAAATCCTGCACAAACTAATCCGCGGCAACATAGCCTTCCGCAAAATCACCATCGCCGAAGGACTCTCGACCAACTCAGCTCTTAGCACTGTGGATGCCGCCTATGGACTGATTGGACAACTACCGGAAAAAGTGAAAGAAGGTTCATTACTACCCGAAACTTATTTCTATTCCTACAACGATACCAAAACCGCTATTCTCAAACGCATGCAGGATTCAATGAATCGCACTATCAATGCGTTGTGGGAAAATCGCGATCAATCCATCCCGGTTAAGACCAAAGAACAAGCAATCATTCTTGCCTCAATCATCGAGAAAGAGACCGGTATTGACTCTGAGCGCGGCAAGGTCGCATCTGTTTTTGTGAATCGCCTGCGCAAGGGCATGAAGTTACAATCAGATCCAACCATCATCTACTCCTTCACCTTCGGCGATAAAAATCTGGAACGACCAATCCGTGTCAGCGACATCCAAAACAACTCTCCTTTCAACACTTACCATGTTTATGGCCTGCCGCCAACACCAATCTGCAATCCTGGCTTGGCCTCAATCAAAGCAGCCCTAAACCCCCCACAAACCAATCATCTCTTCTTTGTTGCCAGCGGCAATGGCGGCCACGTCTTCTCTTCAAACATTCAGGAGCATAACGCCAACGTCACAAAATATCGGGTACTGATTCAGGGAAAGTAGATCAATAAATAGCCTTGCAGGCTTGCCTCACATTGACAGAAATGTGTTTTTACAGCCAGCTTCAAACGCTAGATTAACAATCGATCTACCTACCAACCAATCTTCACTTAATAATCAAAGCCCACGCGGCTTTGGACAATGTTAGCATTCGTCAGTTCGTACTTGATGGAATCGATGAATAAATCAACGCAAAGAAAAACCAAAAAACCAATTAACTTAATCATCCTCGAGACCACCGGAACTCATTCCGATTTATTCTAATGAAGACACTAACCTCCTGCTGGGTCTTTGCCTCCGCTGGTTCGGGCAAGACGAAGATATTAGTCGATCGTATCATTCGATTTCTCCTCGCTGACGTTTCTCCAAACAAAATCCTCTGTCTTACCTTCACCAAAACCGGCGCTGCAGAAATGCAGCAGCGCATTAATGCGAGGCTTGCAGAGCTAGTACTAGCAAGCGACGAAGAGCTCAAAAAGAAACTGCGCGAACTCGGCGAAGAAAATAAAATCAGCAAAGCGCGCGCTCTTTTTGCTAAGATTTTGGACAGCGATGATCGGCTCAAAATCCAAACCATTCACTCCTTCTGCCAAGGTCTAATTAAGATCTTCCCCTTTGAATCTGGTGTAAAACCCGCTTTTGAAATTCTCGAAGAAAACCAAAGCAAGTTACTGCTTGGACAAGCGCAAAAACTGGTTTTACGTGATGCATTGCGTGATGAGAAACTCGGCAAACTAGTTGCTGAACTGAATGCTAAATTGGATGAAGAAGGCTTGAGCGAATTGGTCGCAGAGCTGGTTGAACATCACCAAGAAACAGATACGCAAGACCTCATTTCGACTACGAATTTATTCCAAAACTTCCTCTCTAAACTTGATTACAAAGAAAATATAAAACTAGCCGCAGAGCTTGCAGTAAGCGGCTCAACAAAGAATCAGGAAAGCGCCGAAAAAATTAAGAAATTCTTCAGAGATCCTTCGCTCAAGAATTTTTTTACTTACCAATCCGCATTTTTTACTAATGAAAATGAGCCCAGGAAAATTTACGGTAAAAACTCAGCAGAGCTTGAAAACATTACGCGGAAGCAATCTGCGCTAATCTTGGAATTTAGCGAAGAACTAAACTCAGCTACTATCAACAACGACACCGCTCTCCTCCTTTCATTCACAAACAAAATCACCACCAAATATCGCGAGTTAAAAAATCAGCGCGCCCTTCTCGACTACAACGACCTGATTGCAACAAGCAATAAACTCCTCACCAATCCCAACTTCGCTGATTGGGTAAAGATGAAAATGGATGGCAGTTTTGATCACATCTTAATCGACGAATCACAGGACACCAATCATCAGCAATGGAGCATCATCAAAGCCTTAACCGAAGATTTTTTTTCCGGCCTAAGCGCCGCAAACAAACAGCGCAGCATCTTTGTCGTTGGCGATGAAAAACAATCGATCTTCTCCTTCCAAGGCTCTGATCCCAACATCAGCAACGAGATTTTTTCTTACTTCCAAAATCGTTTTGGTTCTGAGTTTAAGAAGGTTGAGCTACACGACTCTTTTCGTTCAACCGCAGATGTGCTGGCAGCGGTTGACAAGGTGTTTTTGGATCCGGAAAGAAGAGTGGCGATTACTAAAAATGAGGCAGAAGTAAAACATCAAGCAACCCGTGCCGGACAAGGTTTGGTTGAGATATGGCCGAAAGCAGAAAATCCAGAAATTCTTGCCCAAAAAATCGCCTCATGGATCCAGGAAAAAAGTCTGCGTTACGGTGATGTGATGGTCCTGCTACGCAACCGCACCAACGGATTATTTGAGGCGCTGATTAAGAATTTTCATCGCTACCAAATCCCTTTCACCAGCATCGCCCGCATCAAATTTAGTGAGAGTTTATTGATTCAAGATCTGCTCGCCGCCGCAAAATTCGTACTTCTACCGCAAGATGATCTCAACCTCGCCTGCCTTCTTAAATCACCAATTTTTGATTTTAGTGAAGAGGATTTACTGAATATTTGCGTAAAGAAAAACACGGACAAGACCTCGATTTACAAGGCTTTAGAGGGATCAAAAACGAGAGAATCTCTCGATGAACTCATCACCAAATCACAACAACTTAACTGCTTTGAGTTTTTTTATTTCCTACTGCATGGGCAA
>VGDN01000105.1 GCA_016869695.1 Alphaproteobacteria bacterium | reverse complement strand
AAGCCTATCTGGTTCTTACGGTAATAAACTTCCGTGTAGCGGAAAATCTGTAGTGCCTGATTTTGTTCAACGAAAGAGTTTTCAGTGTAGCCATAAAATTTAAAGGCAGTGACCAGCTCCGCCTTACGTTTCAAGAGGTCGAAGGCTTCGGCATTTTGAGCAGCGGCGTTGTATCTAAGATTTTGGTTCTTTACCTGATCGAGATATTCAGGTAACGAGAGCTCGCTAGCATTGGCGGTGTAGCAAATCGTCAGTAAAAAAATTACTAAAAATCGAAACATGAAGGAAAAAATTTTTACCAAGATTGAGAAAATTTTTTCTGAAAGGAAAGCACCGAAAAAGCTAGCGGTTGCTGTTTCTGGAGGTTCTGACTCTTTGGCACTAACCCTGCTTCTACAAGAATTTTGTCAAGCAAAAAAAACCAAACTTTTTGCTGTAACTATCGACCATAAAATGCGGGAAACCTCGTCAGATGAGGTATGTGAGCTTAGTAAATTTTTGGCGAAGAAAAAAATTTCACATCAAGTCATTGCCATTCCTAACGCAAGAATTCCTACAAAGAATATTGAGGCAAAGCTGCGTGAGCTACGCTATGAGCTACTTTCCAGGTTTTGCACTAAAAACAAAATCGAGTTTTTATTTCTCGGACATCATTTGGGAGATGTGGCAGAGAATTTCTTGATTCGTTTGTTTAGAGGGTCGGGGCTGGACGGGCTTTCGACGATTAAGGAAGTCGCAAATCATCAAAATATTTTTTTGGTGAGACCTATGCTGGATTGCACGAAGGAGGAGCTGCAGGAATTTCTACTTAGTCAAAAAGTGAAGTGGTTTGAGGACGAAACCAACGCGGATGAAAGATTTTTGCGCAACAAGATCAGAAAATTTTTCGACAGTTTTCCGGAAAAAGCTCTCATTCAAAAGCGTATCAAAAACGCCGCTGACGAGATTAGTTACATGCGTGATTTTTTTGATGAGGTGATGTGGCGCGAAAGCAAGGATGTTGTACTTTTCTTCGATGATGAGGTGGTAATCGATCGTGAAAAATTCCAACAACTCAACGAAAAAATTGCACTCAAAATCCTGGCCATCGCCACAACGAAAATCGGCAAAAAAACTTACAAACCTCGCCTCGAAAAACTGAAAAAATTTTATGAATATCTGACAAAAACAACCAACCCAAAGCTCCGTGATTTCTATGGTTGCACGGCTAGCTTTTACCACGAACAAATATCAATCAAACGGGACTTACGCAAAACCTAACTTTTGCTGCAAAATTTCTTAGAACCTGTCCTAAATCTCTACTAACCCGGCTATCTGTGTCGGTTTTGTTGCGCTCCGCTGCGCACGTACCGAGATTTAGGACAGGTTCTTACCAAAAAACAAAAAACTGAAATGACCTACACAATCAAAGGCTACGAACTGGTAATCGGTTGCGAGATTCACGCGCAGGTTGCGTCGAAATCGAAACTTTTTTCGCGGGCGGCAACAGAGTTTGGCGCGGCACAAAATTCACAAGTGTCGTTGGTCGATGTAGCCATGCCAGGCATGCTGCCGACGATCAATGAGGAATGCGTAAAACAGGTGGTAAAAACTGGCCTGGGCATTAATGCTAAGATCAACCTTAAGTCTATCTTCGACCGCAAAAATTATTTTTATCCCGACCTACCGCAGGGCTATCAGATCTCGCAATATCTAGATCCTATCGTGGGTGAGGGCGAGGTTGAAATTGAGCTTGAAGATGGTGGCAGAAAAGTGATTCGTGTTGAGCGTATTCACCTCGAACAAGATGCCGGAAAATCGATTCACGACCAGCATCCAACCATGTCTTTAATCGATCTAAACCGCTCCGGCGTTGCGCTGATGGAGATCGTCTCCAAGCCGGACATGAATTCGCCAGCAGAAGCAGCGGAATATGTGAAGACTATCCGATCAATCGTGCGGGCGCTCGGCACTTCTGATGGCGATATGGAGAAAGGAAATCTGCGCTGTGACGCCAATGTTTCTGTACGTAAAATCGGTGAAACAAAACTCGGAACTCGTTGTGAAATCAAAAATCTCAACTCAATGCGTAACATCGCTCGTGCCATAGAATTCGAGGCGGCACGCCAGGTCGAGATTTTAGAAAATGGCGGAAAAATCGATCAAGAAACTCGTTTGTTTGATGCGTTAACTGGCGAAACAAGAGTGATGCGAAGCAAAGAAGATGCCATGGATTATCGCTACTTTCCCGATCCAGACCTTCCGCCGCTGGTGCTTTCGCAGGAGTTTGTAGACGAGATCAAAAAATCTTTACCGGAACTGCCACAAGCGCGCAAAGAGCGTTACATGCGCGATCTTGGCCTTACGGAATATGATGCCGGCGTGCTCACTGCTGATGAGGAAATATCCGCTTATTTCGAGCAACTCATCCAAAAACATGATCCAAGATTATGTGTCACTTGGCTTACAGTAGAGCTGTTCGGCCGCATGAACAAACTTGGGATCAACTTCGAAAATTTAAGAACCAGTTCAAAATCTTTCACCCCATCTCGCGATTCTCTTGCCAAATCTGCTTCGGATAAATTGTTTCCAGATAATTGCATATCTGAGAAAAAATTTTCCTCGCAGCTTGGGCAAGAGAATTCGCGATCTGGAGCAAAAGATTCTGAACAGGTTCTAAAAGTTCCGGCGGCGAACCTGATCGGTCTTTTGGATTTGATTAAGAGCGGTGAAATCTCCGGAAAAATTGCCAAAGATGTTTTGGACGTAATGGTTGAGAGTGGTAAAACAGCTGCACAAATCGTTGAGGCTAAAGGCTTAAAGCAAGTTTCTGACTCCGGCGCGATCGAAAAAATCATCAAGGAAGTAATCGCGGCGAATGCGGCGCAGTTCGAAAAATATTTAGCTGGCGATGAAAAACTTCATGGTTTCTTCGTTGGTCAGGTGATGAAAGCGAGCAAGGGGCAAGCCAATCCGGGAATGGTGAATGAGTTGCTCAGGACTTACGCAAAAGCTGCCTCTTACTCCTAATTTTTATTTTTTTCGTCTGCTGCGGTTTGCACGTATGTACTCGCAAACTTTTTATTTTTTAAGTTGTATGAGCTGCAACTTGCTTAGCCTTCGAGCCATAAAAATTTCTTTGCAAAAGCAGTTTTGCGTAGGTCCTGATGCCAAAAAAGCTGAAAAACTAGACTAAATACCAAACACATCTTCCTTCTTCACCCACCCCTTCTTGTCTTTGATTTCTAGGGCGCACCAGGCATCGACGCATTTTAAAAAATTGCCGATTACGTTGTTTTCGAGGTGATAGATGGCACGCGATTTCTCGTTATTTTTTTTATGCATGATCACGAAAGGTTTTTTGGTACGCACCATTAGTGTTCTTTTTTTTGTGAGTAAGCTTTGCATCACCCAGCCGCTCTGTCCTTCGTAGTCATGGATCTCACTCCAATTGTCATATTCACTGACTACATGTAGCGGCATGCCTTTTAGTTTGTAGCTAAACTTCACCGGATAATTCTGTCCTGGACCAGCGCGGACATTGGTTTCATTGGCGCGTAGTGAGGCGAAGTAATTTACTTCCTGAATCTTGGGAGCGGCGAAAGCGAAGTAGGGAAATAATAAAAGAATCAACACAGCTGTCATTCTGAGGCGTAGCCGAAGGATCTTTTTTTGTATGTGTTGAATGGGATCCTTCGCTTCGCTCAGGATGACAAAAGAACCACCGCTCATTTCTTCTTAGTTTTTGTTTCACGGAACTTCTTGCCGCCCTCGAAGATTTCACTTTGGCGGCTACGGGCGAATGCCAGCGCATTTTTAGCCACATCTTTAGTGATAACGCTTCCAGCAGCGATTACGGCATCATCTCCAACTTCAACTGGCGCGATTAAAGCGGAGTTGGAGCCGACAAAAACGCGGTCGCCGATTTTGGTTTTGAACTTGCTGTAACCGTCATAGTTACAGGTGATTGTGCCGGCGCCGATATTGACTGCAGTGCCGATTTCAGCATCGCCGACATAACTTAAATGATTCACCTTTGCGCCTTTTTTTAGGTGGGATTTTTTGATCTCAACGAAGTTGCCAATGCGCACATCTTCCGCGATTTTTGTGCCGGGACGAATGCGGGCAAAAGGCCCAATAACAACGCCGGACGCGATCTGTGCGCCTTCGATGTGGGAGAAGGATTTGATCTCAACATTCTTCGCGATCTCGGTTTTTTCTCCGAAAAAAACTTGTGGATGTATGGTGACATCGCTGCCGATTTTGGTGTCGTATGAAAAATAAACTGACGTGGGATCAAGCAGTGTCACGCCTGTATCCATCATTTTTTTTCTAATCTGATTTTGTCTGATGGTATCGATGCGTGCGAGCT
>VGDN01000104.1 GCA_016869695.1 Alphaproteobacteria bacterium | reverse complement strand
TGAATGACAAGAGTTTTTTTGTTGCTGAATTTAATGATTAAATAACGCGCTCTTCTGCTAACTTCCAAAATTTTTGCACCTTCTAAGCCTTGTAGATCAAGGCTTGATTCGATTCGTAATTTTTTGTTGGAGCGAAAAATCTTCGCGATTTTTTTGTCTACCAAGCTAACAAGGCCACGGCGGATTGTTTCTACTTCTGGGAGTTCAGGCATCTACTTCGAAAGATCTGCAATCTGACCATCAAGCTTGTCGAGAGCTAATTCTCTTGCGCTCATCTCTTTGCTGAGATCGACGATTTCCTTTTCGAGTCTGGCAGTCTCATCTTTATTTCCAGCTTTTTTAGCTTGATCCAGTTCAATAGTTTTAATCTGCAAATCGATCCTGCCGAGTGTCATCTTACTATGGAGCTGATTGCTGTTAATCTTCATGCTCATCAATACCGATGGATCAACAGAGCCATCTTTGCCCTTAGCCACTCCGAGCAAGACATTTCCGGCATGCAGACCAACATCCGCCTCTTTCATCAAGGCATCCCCAATCGACGCACCAAAATCAAATTTGAACTCGGTCGGAATAAATGAAGCAACTTCTTCTTTGGAGGTTGCCTTTGCTGCATCATCTGCCGCCTTGCCTAACGCTTCTTTTTCTTGCTGCGATTTTTTGAGATCCTCTTCTGTCTTCATCAGATTAGCAGCAGCTTCTTTTTCACCTTGGGCCACTCTTGCCAAGGCCTCATCATGTTCCCTTTGTCTTTGCAATTCACGGATTGCGTCATTGGCTTTTCCTTGTTCGCCAGTCGCATTTTGCAATCTCTTGGCCATGTCTGCACTGGTGCTTTCATCAAACATCCCAACTCCTTTTTCTCTTCGAAGCATATTGGCCAAATCTGCTTGCGAATCTCTTCCACCAAGCCCCATTTTTTTATTCATCTCGGTAAGCATTGCCGTTTTTTCGAATAGGCTCTTTCCGTCTTGTCTGGTCAAGCTGTCAAGAACCTTGTCTCTCGCGATGAGTAAGCTTTCGCCCTTCATCATTTTGCGCGCTTCATCTTGCGCCATTTCACGCAGCTTTCCTTGGAAGTAATCGCGCTTTTTATCGTTGACTTCATTGCCTCGTAAGTAATCGAGCATTGCTTCGCGCTTCTCTTCCTTGCTCATTCCTCCACCCATTAAACCACTCAAAGAAGATCCCCATTTGTCTTTATCTTTAAATTCCTTGTCAGCCAAATGCTGACGGAATGCGCCTTCCTTGAGCTTGTCTCCGCCAAATGCCTTCTTCGCTTCAGCAGCGCTGAAGCTGGCTTCTTTATCCATTAATTTTGCAAAGTCCTTGCCATCCAAATATTTAGCAGCTGCAGCACTTCCTCCGGAGATATTGTCCAGATATTGTCCTTTCGAAAAATGTTGCTCTCCTGCCCACTCAATTAATTTTCCCTTCAGATAATCTTGCGCGTCCTTTCCAAACAAAGCCCTCCCTTCTTCCTTCATTTTTTTTGCTTCTATTTTGAGCTGTGCCTGCAGTGGTTCTTGCAGTAACTTTCGATCCAAGCGGTCATTAACTGTTTTAGCATCAAGTCCAAGAGCAGCCATTTTTGTTGGATCTGCTTTTATCTTCGCCTGCATTTCTTCCATTACCTTATCCCGAAGCTTATTCCCACTAAATCCTGCTTTTTGTGCATTTTTGATTACATCATCAATCATGTTGCTACGGCTTGGCGGTAGCGGGATTGGTGCATATTTTTCAGCGAAATTATAGGCAGCGCCAAGGCCGGTTTTGTCTTTAAAAGCGCTCCAAACGCCAGCAGCACCAGAAGCGCGCGCAACTGGATTTACCACGTTATTCATTCCCCAACTAAACATTGGTGCTAAGCCAACTTTTGCACCACCAGTGCCCGGGACTTCTATTCCTGTGACGGCTGATTTGGCAACACCAAGTGCGGCATTGAGTAGACCGCTCTTGCCGTAACGCATTCCTTTTGCTGAATAAAAATCACTATCACCTGGCTTGGCTGCAAAACCACCTTGCGATTTTCCACCAGCAATATTGATCGTAAACAAGGCTGAAGCGAGTGTTGGAACTTTATCAATAAGAAGTTGAGTGACGGTGATGAAGCCAGCGATGGATCCAAAATAAAACAGCCATTGTGGTAAGGTACGGTCGAGTCCGCTGGTTCTGAAGATGGTCATTATATGCTTATACCTGTCAATACCCCAGCTATATCCGCAAACCCGATATCCGAGCATCTCGGTAAAGTTCTTGTCGATGAGAGTTATGAAGAGGTATAGAATAGTGAAAAGAATGATCATCTCAAATGACCTACCACCCAAATAGCCTAACCAATTGCGGAAATAGTCGGTGGTTTTGGAAAAGAGGGTGAAGACAATAAAAATTGGACCAAGCGCCAACACGAAAATAATCTTTATCAGATTGGCGATGTATTTTGTGGCGATCCACAGCATCACAAAAATGAAATAGCCGATCAGGGCGTAAATCACGATGATGTAAAGCACACCAAAAAAATCTGAGAAAAACAGAGCAACGATTTTCTTCGCCGTCGCTTCTGACATTAGTTTGCGTATGATTTCATCAACGTAAGAAAAGCGAGTGGCGCTACTAGCATCATTAGCGCGATCCATCTGAGTGGTGATGATCATTGAGTTGGGATCAATATTGGAATCAACATTATCCATGATGATTCCAATGAGAGAATTCATTCCATCCATAAAAAATCGCACGATGAATTCATTGTAAAACTCCCAGCTGGAAGGGCTGATAAAAAACATCACCAAACCGATTTTGAGCATGCGCGAGGTGATTTCTTTTTTATTCATTTCGACCAATCCCCACAAAGATGCAGCGCCGAATAAAGCGATATAGAGAGCGAGCGAGATCTGAACGATTGCGGCAAAGCCAGTGTCCTTGACGACGGCGAGATACATGAATTTGATGATGCCGCCGGTGCGGAATCCGTCCTCTCCAATAGGTCCTAGCAACTTATCTTCAACAATTCTGACTACATATTCGAGCAGACCGATTTCACGTGCAGAACCAACTCCTCGTAGGATTGTTAAGTTGTATCTGCCATAGTTGTCGGAGTAATATTTATCATACATCACATCCTTCAACGCCTCATTACCATTGTGGTAAATATCGTCGATGGTGTTGGTGTCGCTACCATCATTACCACTCTGGTCATCCTTCATGAAAATGCGGCTATTGGCACTGCGAAATATCCAGGCTGTTCTGTCCCTACCATTTTCATCAATACACTTATTTTGAGAGTTGCGAACTATCGGACAGGTCTGCTCCTCTGAAAAAAGATGATAAGCGCGCTTTGGAGTAGTGACTCCACGATTGCCCCATAAACTTACATAGGCACCAATCCCCTGCGTAAAGCGACAGTTGCTTTGGTCGTCAGCTTTTTTCGTGGTTTCGTCTTTGTTAAGCAGGTTAAGAGAGATGTGATAAACTCCGTAAGCTGTGGCAAGGCCATGTTGTGTTGTGCAGGAACATCTTACCGGATCATCTTGATCTGAGGCACTACTTGCGCAGTTAAGATTGGTGATGCCATCACTAGCTTTGGTATATAATTGACCGGAATTATCTCTTTCGGCAGTTGGGGTTTGGCCGGAATAGCAAATACAGTTAGGAACCCCAGTCCTCTTGGCACACGTTGTACAAACTGGTAGCTGATTAAGCCCGGTATCATTCATCCCAACGCCGTGCAAGCTAGTCCAAGTTCCAGAAACCGTCATCAAAAACATGTCGCCATTTGATCGAAGCGACGGATCATCCCAGTCAACTCTCTGTCCACCAGTGAGCGGATTATATGAGCCATAAATCTGACCTGGCTTTGCTTCTATGGTAAGTGTCTGTGCATCAAACTCATCAGGCTCTACACATCCTGACGTACAAGACAAAAGCGGTGAGACCAAAAAAATTAGCGCTAAAATTTGTGAAATTTTTTTGGTCAGATTCATCTAAAAAAATTCTTGGAGAAAGTCCTCCTTCGTCCTTACGGGCTACGGCGGACAGCCTTCGCTCTAACGATCTTAGGCTGGCTTACCAGCCGAAGCTCATAAGAGAGAAGGCTGGTACCTGCGGCCGGACTCGAACCGGCAAGGGATTAACTCCCCACGGATTTTAAGTCCGTTATGTCTACCATTCCATCACGCAGGCATGATTCCATTCCCGGGCTCAGCGTAGCCTCGCCCGCGATTCACTCAAAACGTGCGTTAAGCACGTTTTGCCGGAGCTAAAGCTCCGTCGTTCACGCCCATCACGCAGGCATGATTCCATTCCCGGGCTCAGCGTAGCCTCGCCCGCGATTCACTCAAAACGTGCGTTAAGCACGTTTTGCCGGAGCTAAAGCTCCGTCGTTCACGCCCATCACGCAGGCATGA
>VGDN01000103.1 GCA_016869695.1 Alphaproteobacteria bacterium | reverse complement strand
AAATCGATATTCATCGCGTTTACATCGAGTGGAATTTTGCCAAAAGCCTGCGCCGCGTCAGTGTGGAAATACACGCCCCTTTTGCGACAAAGCGCACCAATCTCAGCAAGTGGCTGAATCACGCCGATCTCGTTATTCACTGCCATAACCGAGACTAGGCCGGTCTTGTCGGTAATCGCTTTTTCTAGCTCGTTTAAGTCGATTAAGCCATTTTGCTTAACCGGCAGGAATGTAACCGTGAAGCCCTCTTGTTCTAAGTCGCGCGCCGAATTGATTACACATTTATGCTCAGTGGCAACGGTGATGATATGCGTCTTACCCGTAGCACCGTAGAAGTGCGCTATGCCTTTAATCGCGATGTTGTTCGACTCAGTTGCACCGGAGGTAAAGAATATTTCCTTCGCATCAGCACCAATCAGTTCAGCAACATTTTTACGCGCGATCTCCACCATCTCTTCCGCCTTCCAGCCCAAAGCATGCGTGCGCGAATGCGGATTGCCAAAATCATTTTTCATACACTCAGCCACCACATCAATCACACGCGGATCCATGGGGGTCGTGGCTTGGTAGTCGAGATAGATTGGTAGCGGTAAGGAGCTAGTCATTTTGATAAAATTTCCTCCAAACCGTAATGAAGGATGCGAGCTCATCCTTCGTGGTCTCAAGAGACATGCTGACACGAATAGCGCTTTTGGAAAATTCTGGAGCGATGCCCATCGCTTTTAGGATTCGTGATTCGGTGGATGTGCCAGACGAGCAGGCGGGGCCTGCGCTTACACAGATATTGTTAAGATCGAAATTGATGATCTGAGTTTGGGCGTCACGATTACGAGTGGCGATGTAGCTAGTGTTTGGTAGGCGCGCGACGTCAGTCGCAAAAATCATCACATCATCTCCGCCGATTTTTTTGATCTCACTTTCAAGTTCATCACGCAATTTTTTGACTGATTCGTAACTTTTAGTGGCAAGTTTGCAGGCCATTCCAAAGCCGGCTATTCCCGCGATATTTGTGGTTCCAGCACGTTTCGACTTTTCCTGCTTACCACCATAAATCAGCGGCTTGATGTCCAATCCTTTACGCACCAATAAAGCACCAACACCTTGTGGACCATTCAGCTTGTGCGCTGAAACCGAAGCGAAGTCGGCATTAATTTTTTCGAGATCGACCGGAATTTTTCCAACTGCCTGCACTAAGTCGCAGTGAAATAACCCACCCTTTTGATGCACCAAACGTGCCACTTCTTCAACCGGTTGAATAGCGCCAGTTTCGTTGTTGGCGAGCATTAGGCAAACAAGAAACTTGCCATCGCTGGGTAATTTCTTTTCGAGATCGGCGAGATCGATTAGGCCATTACTAAGCGCTTTAACCTCAACAATCTCCTTGCCCTGCGGACGACATTCATAAACCGAAGAATGCTCGATCGCTGAGAAAAAAATCTTTTTCACATCGGTGCCGAACATCGCGGTGTTTGTGGCCTCGGTTGATGAGCCGGTAAAAATCACCTCGTAACTCTGCGCGTTCAAAAGTTGCTGCAACTCCTCGCGCGCTTCTTCCACCAGTTTGCGCGCCTGTCTACCTAGTTGATGAGTTGAAGAGTTGTTGAGTGGTAACTGGTAAGCTTCCACCATCTTGGCTAGCACTTCAGGAGCTAGTTTTGTCGTCGCATTATAGTCGAGAAAAATCATAAATCCTTAAGCGAGATTGAGTTGAGATATTCGTAAATCTTGTTCTCCAGCCCGCGCCATAGATGGTGGGTTTTGCATTTTACACCGGGAGTTACGCAGCCATTCTTACTACTACAACGCGTCATTTTTACATGCTCGCCCATGGTTTTGATGATGTCGGCAATCGTGATTTGCTCAGGATTTTTACCCAAAACATATCCCCCACCTGGACCTTTAACCGCAGCGACAAGTCCAGATTTTCTTAAACAAGCAAAAATCTGCTCGAGGTAAGACAGTGAAATCTTTTGTCGCTTAGCGATTGTCTGTAATGAAACTGGCTGATCGCTTGCATCCTGGGCAAGATCAATCACTGCCATTACGGCGTAACGTGCTTTTGTTGTGAGGATCATGATTCAGTGTTCAGTGCCCGGTGCTCAGTGCCCAAGCTCTCATAAATACTGAGCACTGGGCACTGACAACTGAGCACTGATTAAACCCTACTAATTTACTCAGTTATTGTTTTTGAACTCAAGTTGATTTCCAAAAACCGATTCCTACCCTGCCTACCCGTTTTTCGTCTAGAAAAGCTCTTATCTTTTTAACCATCTAACCGAAGCCGGCGAGCCCTCGCTAATCAAAGCTTCACATCCTCCTTACATTATATGACTACTAAATCACATGCGAAAGAGCATGAGGATCTTCCTTTTGCGCACGAAAATTTTGCCGAACTTTTTGCCGAATATGAGCAAGACAGTCAAAAACTGGTTGAGGGCACTGTTGTTAAGGGAGTGATCGTTGGCATCTTAGACAAAGGCGTTGCAGTTGACATCGGCGCTAAATCAGTCGGCTTCATCGATATCATTGAATTCAAACGCGACGGCGAGATTAATGAAGGTGATGTTGTCGACGTCTTTTTAACAAGGATCGAAAATCGCCGCGGTGAGCTTGTCATCAGCCGTGAAAACGCTCGTCGCTACAATAACTGGCAATATCTCAAACATTGCCTTGAAGACAAAGCCAATATCGAAGGCAAAATCATTGGCCGTGTTAAAGGTGGTTACGCCGCTGACATCAATGGCATCATTTGTTTCTTACCTCGCAGCCAAGTCGACACGATGCTGCTCTCTGACGACAACTTCCTCCTCGGCAAAACTGAGAAGCTACAAGTCCTAAAGCTAGATGAGTTACGTGGTAACGTAGTCGTATCCCGCCGTGCTGTACTTGAGTCACAACGCAATGTCGAAAAGGACAAAGTACTCGCCACCATCCGAGTTGGCAATGCACTAGAAGGTATGGTTAAGAATATCACCGATTACGGTGCCTTCATTGATTTCGGCAGTTTTGATGGTCTTCTCCACCTAACAGACATCTCTTGGTCTCGTGTTAAACATCCTTCTGAAGCCTTGAAAGTAGGCCAACAAGTGAAGGTACAGGTGATCAAATATGACGAAGCAACTAAGCGCGTCTCCCTTGGCATGAAGCAGCTTCAAGACAATCCTTGGTCTTTAATCACACAGAAATACCAAGTCGGCGCTACCATGAAGGGTAAAGTTACCAACATCACCAGCTACGGAGCCTTCGTTGAAATTGAGCCTGGCATTGAAGGCCTAGTTCATATATCTGAAATGAGCTGGCTGAAGAACAACAACTCACCAAACAAAATGATCAACACTGGTCAAGAAGTTGAGGTGATGGTGTTGGATGTGAATTCTGAAAATCACCGCATCTCTCTCGGCATGAAACAGTGTGAAAAAAATCCTTGGCAAGCCTTCTCCGAGAAGCATCACATTGGTGATGTGGTTGAAGGCACAGTAAAGAACTACACTGAGTTCGGTTTGTTCGTCGGATTCGACAGCGGCGTTGAGGGATTGGTTCATATTTCTGATCTCACTAACGAAGCTGGAGTTAGTACAGAAGAAACGCTGAAACAGTTCAAAAAAGATTCGCTGATCAAGGTCGTCGTTCTCGGCAGCAACTATGAAAAAGAGCGCATCTCTCTTGGCATCAAGCAATTTAACAATCCAACTTTCCAATCCGAACTTAAAAAGATTAACGAAGGCACGATCGTTTCGTCCGTCGTCGTAGGCGTGAAAAAAGACTTTCTAGAAGTTGAACTCGATATCGGTCTCAAAGCAATCATCAAGCGCCTCGATCTTTCTCGTAACAAGCAAAATCAAAGAACTGAAAAGTTCGAGGTCGGCGATCGCGTTGAGGCTAAGATCATGCTCTTCAACAACGCCAACGGCAAGTTACTCCTCTCAATCAAAGACATGGAAACCGATGAGCACGAAGCTCACTTCTATTCCGAAGACAATAGCGGAACCACGATTGGCGCTGTTGCTGGTGATGTTTTAGAATCACTAAAAACTAGCGAATAGTTCAGTGCTCAGTGCAAAAATGCCCAGTGCTCATATGGATCGCGATGACGAGCAAGGTGTATTACGTCATTGCGAGAAGGACGAAGTCCGACAAAGCAATATCTACTGAGCACTGAGCAATGACAACTGAGCACTTTTAATTATGCAAAACTCTGACCAACTTGCCTCACTACTTTACCTCAAAAACAATGTCCATAAGTGGAAGAACATCGCTCTTCTGCTTGGGATCTTTTCATTAATCATCGTAATAAAACTTGTCTTTGGTACTGGCGTTACAAACAATGTGATTGATAGCGATTACATAGCTAACATCAAAATCGAAGGCATTATTTTTGAAGATGATTACCGCAGCGAAGTTTTGCTCAAACTAGCTAAGGATAAGGCGGTAAA
>VGDN01000102.1 GCA_016869695.1 Alphaproteobacteria bacterium | reverse complement strand
CTACTCTGGAATCATCTACAAAGCACTCGGAATTCCATCTTCATTATTCACCGTAATCTTCGCTGTCGCTCGTTCTGCCGGCTGGATTTCGCAGTGGAAAGAAATGATTGAAGACCCCGCCTTCAAAATCGGCAGACCACGTCAGCTCTACACTGGTCATGTTAAACGCGATTACGTTCTACTTGAGAAGCGTGGCTAGGAGGAAGTAAGAAATCACTCCCGCAATATCTGCAAATTTTTTTCTCCTTTCCGCGTCGCCAGGCTGAATAAAAAATTCCCGGGAAAAAAAAGCGTAAGCCACAGAAACCACTCAACAAAAGCGCTGCCACGCTTTCCGTCGCGAAATTCGTTCGCAGCTTTGCAGTCAAAACAAACCAGTTTTTCGGTTTTCATTTTAGCTAAAGATTAAGTCTTCGATTATCATTTGAACCTTCTCCACCCCCATCCAGCTGTTGATATTCAAGGTTCCAACGAGGTTTAGAGGTTTGGTCATTTTTGGATCAAGAAGGATTTCTCCGAGAATTGATTTAGCGCTGCGGAAAGCGGTGGCTTGAATTTGTCCGCTAAAACCAAGCGCTGATTTTGCCGAAAAAATGCAGCTGACATGATCCTTGTTTTGTCCAACCAGATTTGCTCTCACTTTCACCACATCGCGTAAAAGAAATTTTGGACGAACATTACCGACACCAAATGGCTCAAGCTTCGCCAGCTCTTTTAATAATTCGAGATTTACCTGCGCAAGGTCGAGAGCAATGTCGTATTCGGCATTTTTTTGCGCTGTAATTTCGGTGATTTTTTCGCCAAGATTACGACAGAAAAATTCGTGCAATTCGGAAAGCTTTTCCGAATTAACCGAAAATCCCCCAGCCATTGCATGACCTCCGCCTTCAAGCAACAAGCCACTTAGACGCGCTTTTAGAATCTCTGCACCAAAATCTATTCCAGCAATCGAACGACACGAAGCCTTACCCTTCTTGGCCTCATCATCCAAGGCAATCACGGCGACAGGTTTGTTGTACAAGTCCTTAAGCCTTGAGGCGACTATTCCAATCACGCCTTGGTGCCAATTATTTGCCGCTGCAAAAATTACCGGATCATTTTTTGAAAAGCCTCCGGCACCTGATTCTAAAGACTTCACTGCCTCATCCAGAACTTGCGCCTCGAGATCTTTGCGTTGTTTGTTCAGTGTCTCGAGCTGCTTAGCGATTGTCTTTATCTCCTCTTCATCTTCGCCAGACAAAATCCGTGCACCCAGGTTAGAATTGCCGACACGCCCACCGGCATTGATGCGCGGGCCGATTACAAATCCTAAATGATAAGCCGATGGCTCCTCATTTAATCCCGCTAAGTCATAAATCTCACGCAATCCGGGATTTTTTCTCTGTCGCAAAATCTTCAACCCAGCAGCCACGAAAGCACGATTTAGGCCGGTTAACGACATTACGTCGCACACGGTTCCGAGGGCAACAAGGTCGAGAAGATTTAGGAGATTTGGTTCGCGGATATCACCCTCCCCTTGAGGGCCCGCGTCCGCGAAGCGGCGCAAAATAAACTCACCCTCCCCTTGAGGGAGAGTCGAAGTCGCTTGCGACTTCGGGGAGGGGTCTTGGTTCAATTCACCAAATATCCCATCCAGAACATCAGAGATATTTTTGAAAACCTGCTCATTACAAAATCGCAAAACTCTGAAACCGGATTGCTGCAGAAAATCCGTTCTCTTCTGGTCGTATTTAATTCCACTTTCTTCGTTGTGCTGACCACCATCCAACTCCACTACCAACTTTTTTTCCAAACAGACGAAGTCAGCAATGTAGTTACCGATTGGCTGCTGCCTTCTGAATTTGTGACCATCTAGCTGTTTATTTTGTAGGTAATACCAGAGCAGCGATTCAGCATCTGTTTGGTTGGCTCTTAGTGTTTTTGCTTTGGCAAGAGTTTCTGCTGAATAAAATTTTTCTGCTCTTGGGAACTCTTGACCCCCCCTCGAAGTCGCAAGCGACTTCGATCCCTCCTCAAGGGGGGGATGATCTTGTTCTGCGCCGCTTCGCGGACGCTGGCCCTCAAGGGGGGGATGATAAAACCCGCACTCCCGTAACTTCCTATTAATCGCCACCACAAACAAAAACGTCACACCAGCGGCGCAGAGATTTTTGTGCGGAAAAGTTTCGTCGAGCAAATTCGGATTAATCACTGCGATTGATTGTGGCTTTTCTAACACACCCAAATGGTGGTCGATTACGATTACATCCAAGCCAGCACTGGCTGCGTCCTCAAGCGGCTTGAAGGCCACCGTACCACAATCAAGAGTAATCACTAGGTCAGTTCCAGATTTTTTTAAGTGGAGAAGCGCCGCGGAATTCGGGCCGTAACCCTCGAGAATTCGGTCGGGGATGTAGATGTTGGCATCAACTCCAACTGCCTGAAAAAATCTTTTAAGAATCGCTGCCGAGGTCGCGCCATCAACATCGTAATCCGCAAAAATCGTGATTTTCTTTTTGTCTAGAATCGCCGCAATCACGTGATCTACAGCCTTCTCCATATCGTTTAACTCAAAAGGATCTGGTAGTGAGGTTTTGATTTTTGGATCCAAAAAATTCTCAACTTCCGCCAACTCAACTCCGCGCGCTGCTAACAAATTACTCAACACCTCTGACAGATAAAAACGCTGACGAATCGTGGTCGCACGCCTCTCATCAAAATTCTTTTGCTGCCAAGCAAAACCCAGAACTGAGCGCAACTAGTACCCCCAAAGATTCTTCTTAAAATGCTTCAACATGAATTCTTTGTGTAACTCTAAATCCACTACAGACACGGGAAATTCACGCTTCGGCAGTGACGTTATGGATTCAGAAATCACTACGGATTTTTTGCTTTCCTTACGTGAAGCGTCAAATCCAAAACCCTTTTGTGCACCACCCATCAGCTCAATGTAAACCTCACAAAGCAGCTCGCTGTCTAGCAGCGCGCCGTGTTTTGTTCTCTTCGTTGAATCAATTCCAAAACGTTTGCAAAGCGCGTCGAGTGACGCTTGCGCACCAGGAAATTTGCTGCGCGCGATTGTCAGTGAGTCAATAACTCGCTCCATTGCCAGCCTAGACAGGCCAAGAATTTGCAGCTCGTAATTTAAAAATTTGGTGTCGAAAGCGGCGTTGTGAATGACCAGCGTGGCGCCTGCAATAAAATCTAAAAATTTGTGGGCAACATGCTCGAAGATTGGTTTGTCCTGCAAAAATTCCGTTGAAATTCCGTGAATATCGTAAGCCTCTTGCGGCACCTCACGCCTAGGATTGATGTAGCTGTGAAAAAAATTTCCAGTCTTCACCTTATTCACCAACTCAACTGCCGCGACTTCAATAATCCTGTGACCACTACGGGGATCTAGGCCAGTAGTTTCAATATCGAGACAGAGTTCGCGCATGTTAGTGGTTAGTGGTAAGTTTTGGCTGACAGAAAGAGCGGGAGGAATCTGATTTTACAAATGCTGCTACCTCCTGAACGGCATGGCTTTCCGAGTTTTTTGCAAGATTTTCTACTCGAGTAGAAAATTGGCCGTCTTGCTCTTCGAAGGCTTGCTTGAAGAAGTTACGCAGCGCGTGGATATCTTCACGCGCAACGCCGCGACGCTTCATCCCGACCAAATTTAATCCTGCCAAAAAGGCGCGCTCACCCATTACTAAACCATTCGGAATCACATCCGACTCAACTCCCGACATACCCCCAATCATTGCTCCAGCGCCAATACGCACAAACTGGTGCACCGCTGAAAGCCCACCGATTACCACATGATCACCAAGCTCTACGTGCCCAGCTAGCGTGGCATTATTCGCCAAAATCACGTGATTGCCGACGACGCAATCGTGAGCGACGTGAACACCGACCATTAGTAAATTATTACTGCCAATCCTTGTCACCATTGCCCCATCCTGCGTACCTAGGTGAATCGTTACATGCTCACGAATTGAATTATTATCGCCGATTGTAACGCGCGATTTCTCGCCGCGAAACTTCAGATCCTGAGGCGCGAGGCCAATGGTCGCGAAAGGAAAAATTTTATTGCCCTTGCCGATTGTAACGCAGCCCTCAATCACCACGTGCGACTTCACAACACTACCCTCGCCAATCGTAACCTCGTCACCAATGATTGAATAAGCACCGACCTCAACACTCGCGGCAAGCTGCGCCTTAGAACTAACGATTGCAGTTGGATGGATTTTTGCCGACATTACTTCCTCTCCTTATCCACAATCATCGCCGACAACTGCGCTTCCGAAACTTTTTGACCATCGACAATCGCCGTAGCCGCTAGCTTCCAGACACTACCACGATTTTGCACCGCTTCAATGTGAAGCTCCAAAACATCACCTGGCACTACTGGCTTTCTGAATTTCGCGCCGTCAATAGACATAAAATAGACCAACTTGTCTTCCGCATTAAAATC
>VGDN01000101.1 GCA_016869695.1 Alphaproteobacteria bacterium | reverse complement strand
TGCAAATACTGCCAAAAAGCAAACTGTTGAGGAAATCTGCAATTCAAAAAGTCCACAATGTCAGGAAGCTTGTGAAAATTATCGCAATGATATTCAGGAAACACAACTCGGGGCTACTCGTCTGGCCGAGTGTCTATATCAAATTAATTCAACAAAAAATAAAAAAACTTATGAGTAAAAAACTAAAAATCTTACTTCTTACAACTGCCATTTATACATCACTGAGCACAGCCTCTTTTGCAGCCATTGGCGGCGGATCATCAACGGTTCCTACCGGTCAGTCTCCTTATAAAAGCTTCTCGGAAAGTGCGGTTGGTGCTGGCTTGTCTGTTGGTGTTAGATTCAACCTGGCTGAAGATGTTTTTACCGATTCAGAAGATAAAGATAGCAAAACTAAAGATCATATTTTTACCGAAATTGAAGCATTTGGAAACCAGTTTTTCTCCGGTGAGATCAAGCAGAATTTTGGTGGCAGACTAAATCTTGGTTACGAAATAAAAGGCATAAGAATTTATGGCTCAGGCGGATATGTATCATCTTCAATTGATTATCAGGAAGCCGGCAACACCAAGCAATCAGTCAATGCTTCAGCCCCATTCTTTGGCATTGGTCTTGGTTACGATATTACCAAAAACATTGGCATCAGGTTGAATTCCATGTTCTACAACTTCGACTTCACACCAAAAAATTCCGGCTACAAAAGCGTTGAAGTTGATGTCTCAGCAGTGACCCTCGGTCTGGCAGTGCATTTCTAATCATGATCACAAAATGTCATGCATCGCCAGAAACGTTATATTTCAACAATTTTATGCTATTTTCTGATATGTAACGGTGAAGCGCTTGCAACAAATTTAAGTGACGCCATTGTCACCGCACAATCCAATAACCGCAACATAAAGCTGGAGCAAATCAGGCTTAACTCCGTAAAAACCGAAAAAACCAAAGCAATTGCCGAATTTTTGCCAAATGTTAGCGCCAATGTTTCCTACGGACAAAGAAACAGCTTTTACCAAGGGCAAACTTATGATCGTTCAACTAAACAAAAAACCGAAGAGATGAAGCTTGAACAGCCAATCTTTGATGGTCTTCATTCTGTATCTAAATATCGTGAAGCCAATTACAAAATAAAATCAGGTAGCGCTAGAAAATCCGATAAAATTCAGGAAATTTCTTTTGCTGCGGTGCAGAGTTACTGCAATCTTTTTCGTTATCAGGAGCTCATCAAACTCCAAGAAGAAAATAAACGCCTTGGAAAAAAATTCCTTGATTTGGTCAAGCGCAGAAAGGATGTCCGTATTATCGATAAAGCCGACATCATCAAATTCACTTACGAAACCTCACTTACCGAAGAAAAATATTTCGATGCTTTAAACCGCTTAAACAAAGCCAAGTTCGATTATCAAAATGTAGTTGGCGAGCTTCACGAAAATCTCACTGAGCCAAAAATTCCCTTGGCAGAAATTGCCGAAGAAGAATTCAGCAAGGATAAGGTTTTAGAATCAGCGCTTACAAATAATCATAATATCAAATCTTATCATTATAGCTATCTTGCTTCAAAAGCTGCTTACAATGCTGAAAAATCAAACTTCCTGCCAAAAGTTTCGTTGACTGCTTCATCAAGTAAGCAGGACAAGGTTGTTTACCTCAATAACCAAGACCTTAACCAGCAAACAGTTTTCTTGAATGTCTCTGTGCCGATTTTCCAGAAAGGTGTTGAGTATGCCAATGTAAGTAAGGCCGGATATGATCGTGATGCTGCAAAAGAGGAATACGAAATCACTAGAGATAATGTGATCAAGGAAGTTAATCAGGCGCTGGAAGAATATCGCTTTTTTTCCGAGATGAACAAAACCAACAAAAAACTTTTCGAGCTTGCCAAAAACCGCGCCGAAATTTTTACCAAAAGATCAAATTCAAAAGTTGAAGATCCAATCGAAGTAATCCGCGTCAAGATTGAAGCCAATGACAGAAAAATAAATTATATCGATTCCCAAATGGATTTGGTGATCACTCACTACAAGATCAAATATTTTTTAGGGGAAATATGATGATACCAAATCAACCACAAAAGATTATCAAAACTGCGCTCGATTCTTGTAAAAGAGCTTTCTGGTTTTGCCTGATGTTTAGCTTTTTCATCAGCATTTTTACGCTCGCTTCCTCGGTTTATTCTATGCAGGTGCTGGACCGTGTTCTTTCCAGCAACAGTTTTGAAACACTGCTTTACCTCACCATCATTGTTTTAGCATTTTTGACCTTTCTTGGAATTTTAACGCAAGTTCGCTCAACTATATTTTTACATGTCTCCAACTGGCTCGATGAGAAATTGTCACCAGTTTTATTCAACAGTAGTATAGAAGCGCAAGGTTCGAACAAAAATATCAGCAGCCAAAACATGCGCGATTTACAAACCATCAAAGGATTTATTTCCGGTCCAAATCTAGCGGTGTTGTTTGACGCGCCTTTTGCGATTGTTTATCTGATCATGATTTTCTTTATCCATTGGATCAATGGACTGATTACCTTGGTTGGTGGTTTGGTAATGCTGAAGATGGCTTACATCAACGAGAAGGCAACTAAAGAGCTAATCGATAAAACCAACCAGATGCAGGCAGAAGTGATGCGGGATTTTGAGATTATTTCATCAAATTCCGAAGTGATCAACGCGATGGGAATGAAGGGAAATGTCCGCGGCAATTGGCAGGCCGGCAACGATGAGCTTCGTAAAGCTTCGGCGGATCTTGCGACTCTTTCTAATAGAATTTCTTCGATCTCAAAAACACTGAGAATGGCGTTGCAAACCATTACTATGGCCTCAAGTGCAATCTTGGTGATGTACAACAAAATGTCTTCCGGCGGCATCATTGCTACTTCAATTTTAGCTGGTAAGGCACTCGCCCCATTCGATAACGCCATCGGACTTTGGAAATCTCTTAAAACCACCAAAGCAGCTTATCTTCGCTTAAATGAATCACTAAAAAACTATGTTGAAGAGAAAGGAAAAATTGAACTGCCGGCTCCAAAAGGAGAGATCATTGTTGATAAGTTGATCTACAAAATTCCTAACTCTGATCGTCTTCTCATCAAAAGCGTTTCCTTTAAAATTAATCCCGGAGAGGTCATTGGAATTATTGGCCCAACTGGAAGTGGCAAAACCACTTTGGCTCGTCTTCTTGTCGGCGTTCTTAAGCCAAGCTCAGGAATCGTAAAAATTGATGGCGCTAATCTTTTTGATCAGGATTTAGAAAAGATCGGCAAACATATTGGTTATCTACCACAAGATGTTGAGCTGTTTAAAGGATTAGTGAAGCACAACATTGCCAGAATGCACAAAGAAGCTAAAGATGAAGAAATTATCAAAGCGGCAAAATTTTGTGATGTGCATGAAATTATTTTATCACTATCACAAGGCTACGAAACCCCAATTGAAAAAGATGCTGCCAATTTATCAGCAGGACAAAAACAAAGAATCGCTTTGGCTCGTGCTTATTTTGGTGATGTTAAATTTGTCGTTCTCGATGAGCCAAATTCCAACCTCGATGCTGAAGGAGAAGCGGCTTTAAACAACGCAATTCTTCACGCTAAAGAAAACAAAATTACCACGATTATCATTACTCATCGCACCTCAGTAATTTCAATTTGCGATAAAGTAATGGTGCTTCGTGACGGGGAGGTAAAAGCATTTGATAGCTCGACAGCAGTTTTAGGAAAATCGTCTGGGCCAACTTTAGGGGTGGCGGCATGATGATGATACCAGGAAAAATCGAATCCAAAATTGCTGAAAATGCTATCAACTATGGAGTTAAAGCTCTGATTGTTTTTGCTGTAATTTTTCTTGGCTGGGCAGCATTTTTGCCGATTAAATCAGCATCAATTGCTGACGGTGTTATCGTACTCGATTTTAACCGTAAAACCATACAGCACTTAGAGGGTGGAATAATTGATCAGATTCTGGTAAAAGAAGGGCAAGTGATAAATGAAGGAGATGTTTTACTTTATCTTCACGACATCAAAGCAAAAACCGAGCAGCAGATTTTGAAGGAAAGACTATGGACGATGCAGCTACAAAAGGAAAGACTCAAAGCTGAAAAAGAAAATAAACAAACCATGAATTTGGCTGATTTTTTTTCTTCAGTAGGAGAATTATCGCCAAGTGATAATGACAAATTGCAAGAAATAGCCACCAACCAACTCAGACTTTTTAAAGCAAAAAAAGATAAAAGATCAGGTGAGATAAAAGTTTTGGAGAAGAAGCTAAAATCTGCTGAAACCAGACTTAAACTTTTTGAAAAAGAATTGAGCTTAATAAAGCCACTGGTTGATGAAGATAATTTACCAGTTTTACGTGAAATTGATTTACAGAAATCAATTGCCGAAACCGATGAGCAGGCAGAAACAGCAAGGCTGCAAATATCCAACTACAAAAATGATGACCTTTCTGAAACTCTTAAGGAAATCAAAGAAAGCGATATGGAAATTGTTGCACTTTAT
>VGDN01000100.1 GCA_016869695.1 Alphaproteobacteria bacterium | reverse complement strand
TGGAAAGTGCACAAAAAGTAATTTCTGAAACAGGCTGCGACGCCATTAAAATAGAGGTCTTGCGCGATTTAGTACCAACTGTGAAATTTCTTGTCGAAAACAAAATCAATGTAATGGGCCACGTTGGATTACTGCCGCAACATGTGCGCGAGATTGGTGGTTACCGCTACCAAGGATGTGACGAAAATTCTGCAAATGAGATTCTGGAAACGGCGAAATTGGTGGAGGAAGCGGGCGCTTTTTCTTTAGTGATCGAGGCCGTGCCAGCAGCGCTTGCGACCGCAATCACGCACAAAATAAAAATACCAACTATTGGTATCGGCGCCTCCGCCGAGTGCGACGGACAGGTGTTGGTGATTGATGATTTACTCGGACTTAATCAGGAATTTAAGCCGCGTTTCGTGACACGTTACGAAAATCTAGCGGCAAAAATATCAGCAGCAGTGGCGCGCTTTCGCGCCGATGTGAAGAGTGGGGAATTTCCGAAGAAGGAAAATTTGTTAGTGAAATGAAGTTTGTTTACATCAGAGGTGCATCCGCTTTGTGCTTAGCTCTAACCTATATTTCGCTTTGGCATTTCGATCTATTGTTCAACAAATTCAACGACGAACATCTCTGGGCAATATTAGTTTTTTGCTTAGTTGGCGCGCTGCCTTTCCAATCCACCGCTGTCATCGCCGTGATATTGGCTGTGTTTATGGCGCTGTTATTAAATGTGAGTAAGACGCGAGTAGATTTTACTTCCATTTCCCTATCCGAATCGGATTTGCGATTCTTTTTTAGTCAGCCGCAGAGCGTGTTTTACGCGATGAAGATTCAGCTAATATATATTTTGGTTGTTGGTTGTAGTGTTTGCGGTGGTTGGCGCCCTCATTCTTTTGCGAGCGAAGAATTTGTACGATCAGAATCGTTTTAAATTTTTTTATGCACTGACGTCGTTGACAGTTTGTTGCGGCATTTTTGTCGGTTATTACCGGCTTTATGGATGGCATTTATATGAGAATTACGACCAGCTAAATATTAAGATCGGATATTTCGGCCATTTGTCTTATTCGGGAGTGGCAAGCAAGAATCGCAAAACATCCCCAATAATTTATAATGATGGGCAAAAGATAGCGGTGGCGAAGAAAGATATTCTTACTTCGGCGGCAAAATTTGTCCGAACAAATTCTGCAAAAAAGCAACGCCTGCCAAATATTGTTTTTATCTTAGCCGAATCGACATTCGATCCAAACAAAGCCTTCAATTTAAAAAGTGAGTATCGGGATAATTCGCTATTTTTTGCGCGTAGAAATGAGATTGAAAATTTGCTCGATGTTTCTGTCGCCGGGGGAGGAACGCTGGTTAGCGAGTTCGAGATAATTTCTGGGTTGAATAAGCTGTTATTGGGTGTGCCGGATGATTTTGTTAACGAATCTCTGGCTCCATCACTGAAACAAAGTCTGGTTACATACCTAAAAGAAAGGGGATATTTTACCTCGGCATTTTTGCCAACTGATGGATTATTTGCTAATGCCGTAAGTACTTACGAAGCCTATGGATTCGATGAATTCAAAGATAGATCCGATCTAAATCTTGAGAGTGATTGGAGTAAGTTTTCTGACCAAGAAATGGTTAGTAAAATTTCTCCATATTTTGCTTTGCAAAGACAGAAGCCGTTTTTTTACCACATCACCTTACTCGAAAACCACTCACCAACCAGATGTCATAAATCTAGTTTAACCACAGAAGAATTTCGCTTTAGAGATGACCGTGATTTTAGAAAAAATTGTGAGTTGGATGAATATTTGCGGCACGCCAAATCAACCGAATCAGCGTTCAATTTGGTATTATCCAATTTGCAAAAATTAGAGAGAGAAAGCGGAAGGCCTTACATCGCAGTTATTTTTGGTGATCACCAAGGAGGAACATTTGTCAAAAAGTCTTACAACAATGTCCGGACAAGCGCTTCTAAATATACTACATTCTACAAGATTGTGGTCAGCCACAACATTTCTTTGCCAAACATTAAAACAGTTTTTCACATCAATCTCATCCCATCCCTTGTTAGCACTGCTTTGGCAAAGTCAGCGGAGGATGTTTATATAGCTGAGAACTTTTACCTATTCGAGAAATGTGGCGATATGAAGGATTGGAGTCGGTGTATATCCAGCCTGGGCAAGCATTATGTTTCCTATCGGGAATATATTAACTAATCTTTAGTAAAACCCTCCTTCGCCCTCGCGGGCTACGGCGGGCAGCCTTCGTTCTAACGATCTCCGGCGGGCTGCGCCAGCCGAAGCTCGTAAGAGCGAAGGCTGGTGCTGCCGAGAGGAATCGAACCTCCGACCTCTTCATTACCAATGAAGTGCTCTACCCCTGAGCTACGGCAGCATATGTCATCCTGAGCAAAGCGAAGGATCTCAGGAGCTTTACTTCGCAAGATCCTTCGCTTTGCTCAGGATGACATTTGAGATTATTTTGTTCCCACATGAATCGCCGCGGTGCCAAAAGTTAGATTTTGGTAAGACGCGTTTTTGAATCCGGCCTTCTCGATCATTTTTTTGAACTCGTCTTGCGGGGGGAATTTGCGAATGCTTTCGACTAAATATTGGTAGGATTCGCGGTCATTTAGAACTACGGCGCCGATTTTCGGGATCAGTTTAAAAGAGTAAATGTCGTAAATTTTTTGCAGTAACAAGTCGTTCACCTTAGAGAATTCTAGGCAAATAAATTTTCCTCCTGGCTTTAAAACTCGATGGGCTTCAAGCAGTGCCTGGCCTATGTTGGTGAAGTTTCTAATCCCAAAAGCAATCGTAAAAAAATCAAAAGTTTTGTCAGGGAAAGGCAGCTGTTCGCCGTCGGCGCAAGTAAAGGTCAGGTTAGAAAAAATATTTTGGTCAACCGCGCGCGCCTTACCAACAGCCAGCATTTCGGGGTTAATGTCGACCACGTCTATTCGCGCTTCCGGAAATTTTCTGGCGATTCGAAACGCAATATCTCCAGTTCCTCCGGCCACATCAATCACTCTACCACAACCGACTTCCTCAACCATTTTCTTTTTCCAAATCCGGTGAATTCCAGCACTCATTAAGTCGTTCATTAAATCATATTTCGGCGCGACATTAGAAAAAATTTCCTTAACAAGACCCACCTTCGCGTCGCGATCTACCTGCTTAAATCCAAAATGCGTTTTGCTAGACTCCATGTTGAGAACCTCTGATTTTGATTTCGATTTGCCGCCAGAATTAATCGCGCAGCAACCATTTTCTCCGCGAGAAAAAACTAAGATGTTAGTATCTGATGGTGCACGTATTCTGGATGCGCAGCTAATTAATCTTACCGATTTTTTGCAAGAAGGTGATGTGGTGGTGATGAATGATGCGCGGGTAATTAAGGCAAAGCTGAGAGCAAAATCGCCGTTGGTTGAGTTTAATCTAGACCAGGAGAATCAAGGCCTATGGACTGCTTTGTGTAAGCCGGCAAAGAAAGTGAAAAAAGGAATGGTACTTACAATCGCTGAGGATTTTTTTGCGGAGGTTCACGAAAAAAATGACGATGGGACAATCAAAATAAAGTTTAGTTGCGCTGCTGATGAGTTGATGGGGAAGCTAGAAAAATACGGCTCAGTGCCACTTCCTCCTTACATAAAACGTGACCCCTCCTCGAAGTCGCAAGCGACTTCGATCCTCCCTCAAGGGGAGGATGATTTAAGGAACTACCAAACAATCTACGCCGCTAACGGCACTGCTGTGGCGGCGCCAACCGCTGGTCTTCACTTCGACGAAAAAATTTTTGCGCAGCTTGAGCGCAAAAAAATCCAGAAAGTTTTTGTCACGCTGAATGTCGGCGCGGGCACGTTTTTACCGGTTAGAAGCGAGTTGCTTAAAGATCACAAAATGCACAGCGAATCTTTTTGCCTGAGCGAAGAGGCGGCGGAAATCATTAACTCAGCCAAGGCGCGCGGTAAAAAAATTTTAGCGGTGGGTACAACTTCTTTGCGTGTTTTGGAATCTTGTGCGGATGAAAAAAGTCGCGTGCGACCAGCAAAATCAACGACGCAGATTTTTATTTACCCGCCTTACCAATTCAAAGTGGTCGATTTTTTAATGACTAATTTTCACTTACCAAAATCAACTCTCTTCATGTTGATCTGTGCTTTTGTTGGAAAAGAGAAAGCGTGCGAGATCTACAACCACGCCATTTTGCAGCGTTACCGATTTTATTCTTACGGGGATGCATCGTTGCTAAGTCGTAAGTCGTAAGTGTTTAGTAGCTGGAGAGCAGCCAGCCGGGCACGGAGGTGTCGCGCTTTGGTTGTACAGAAATCAGCTGTGTGTCGTCCTTAGCCTTGTCGCCACCCTTGGCGTATTGCTCGCGGTAGAAGTTCAGCATTTGGTCCATTTTAGCAGTTTTCCCGCTGAGGTCAGGAGCGTCGGAAGTAGTGATCTCGACGTAATGCTGGTCAAAATAGAGTTGAACGTAGTTGTAGGTTGTGTGGTCGTCGATACTCGGCAAGTTGGCTTTACGAAAAAAGAACTCGCGTGAAACATTGTTGCCGTCGGCGTTGGTCCAGGAAATTTTTACCAAGCCAAAAAATTGCGCGAGATTTCTAA